>VGEJ01000324.1 GCA_016869335.1 Alphaproteobacteria bacterium
CGAGCGCCGCCTCCGCCGACTTCTTGAACGCCTCGGCGCGCTCGAGGTCTTCGGCGATGCGCTCCCGCCGCGCCTCCAGCGCCCCGGCGATCCGCGGCAAGGCGACCCGCGCCATGAGCAGGTAGAGCACGACGAACGTGATCAGCAGCCAGATGAGCTGCGGCGCGTACGTGGCAAACTCCATCTGCGGCATGGCCGGTGCTCCCCGGGTCCGTGCGCTCAGCCGAACAGGATCAGGAACGCCATGACCAGCGCGTAGAGCGCAACGGCCTCGGTCAAGGCAAAGCCCAAGAGCACGTTGCCGAACATGCGCGGCGCCGCCGCCGGGTTGCGGATGCCGGCCGAAACGTACTGGCCGAAGATCGTGCCGATGCCGACGCCCGCGCCGGCGACGCCGATCGTGGCAAGGCCGGCGCCAACCAGCTTGGCTGCTTCTACATCCATCGTTCCATTCCTTCTCGCTCGTGGGGGACCGGGTCGGGCGCCGATCTTCTAATGGTGGAGATGCAGCGCGTCGTTGAGATAGAGGCAGGTGAGGACCGCGAACACGTATGCCTGGAGGAAGCACACCAGGAGCTCGAGGCCGTAGAGCAGCATGATGAACACGAGCGGCGCGATCCCCAGGAGACCGAGCGCCACGACAAAGCCCGCGAACACCTCGATCATCGTGTGCCCGGCCATCATGTTGGCGGCCAGCCGGACCGACAGGCTGATCGGGCGCGAGAGATAGGAGATGATCTCGATCGGCACCAAGAGCGGCGTGAGGGCGATGGGCACGCCGTGCGGCACGAACAGCGACAGGAACTTGAACTTGTGACGGGCGATACCGATCAGCGTCACGCCGACGAACACCACGGCGGCGAAGGCAAACGTCACGATGATGTGGCTGGTGACCGCGAAGCTGCCCGGGATCAGACCGAGGAGATTGGCAAACAGGATGAAGATGAACAGCGTGAAGATGAATGGGAAATAGCGTCGCCCCTCGGTCCCCACGTTGTCGCGCACCGTGTTGGCGATCAGGCCGTAGAGCAGCTCGGCGATCGACTGCCAGCGCCCCGGTACGACGGCCCGCCCCCGCACGCTCGCCGTGAGCAGCACGGTCGAAACTGCCACCACCGCCACCATCATCGCCGCCGCGTTGGTGAACGACGCATCGATGCCGCCGATCTCGATCGGAACCAGGCGGTGGACGGCAAACTGCTCCAACGGACTGTGCGCTTCGGCCACGCTCTGCCTCGCCGTCTAGCTACCCTTCATCGCCCATCCCCAGCGGGTGGGCCATCGCGGCCGCCCTCGGCGTCGGCATTCATCCGGCGCGCAGTGCGGTAGACATTCAAGATTCCCGCGGCGCCCCCGAGAAAGAAGCCGGCCACGAGAAGCCAGGGCTTGGTCCCCAGCCACGAGTCGAGCACCCAACCCAGCACCGCACCCGCCGCCAGGCCGGCCGCCATTTCGGTGGCGACTGCCAGTGCTTGACCCAGCCCGCTCGGCGGGGGGCCCGACGCTCGCCGTTCGGATTGCTCCCCCCGGGCCCGGTGCAGCCGACGTTCGAGATCGTCGAGCGGAGGCGGACGTTCGGTCACACGCTGCCGCCCACAAGACCTCTCGCGCCGGCCGACAAGGCGGCCGCACCATAGGACCCCGCCCGGTCCCTGTCAACCTTCCGCAGGATAGCGCTAACCCATTGAGAACATAAGAAAAGTGGCCCGATGGGCTACTCCGCGGCGCGCAGATCGACGGCCCGTGTGAGGTCGACCGAGACCATCTGGCTCACACCGCGCTCGATCATCGTCACGCCGAACAACCGGTCCATGTGCGCCATCGTGATCGGATGATGGGTGACGATGACGAAGCGGGTGCCGGTCGTTCGCGCGATCTCGCGCACCAGCTCGCAGAACCGACCGACGTTCGAGTCGTCGAGCGGCGCGTCGACCTCGTCCAGGACACAGATCGGTGCCGGATGGGTCAAGAACACACCGAACAGAAGCGCGAGCGCAGTCAATGCCTGTTCGCCGCCCGACAGGAGCGAGAGCACTTGCAGGCGCTTGCCCGGCGGGCTCGCCATGATCTCGAGGCCGGCCTGGAGCGGATCGTCGGACTCGACCAACGCAAGATGCGCCTGGCCGCCGCCGAACAGGCGCTCGAACAGCGCGCCGAAGTGCGCGTTAACCGTGTCGAAGGCTGCCATCAGCCGGGCCCGGCCTTCGCGGTTGAGGCTGTTGATGCCCTGACGCAGCCGGGCGATCGCGGCCTCGAGGTCAGCCCGCTCGCTGCGCAGCGTCTCGAACTGGGCCTCGATCTCGGCTGCCTCCGCCTCGGCGCGGAGGTTGACCGGACCCATGTTCTCGCGCTCGCGCTTCAGGCGTTCGAGCCGGGCCTCCAGCGCCATCGGCTCGGACGCCGTTTCGCCCTCTTTGAGCTCGGCAAGTGCGCGCGTGGCTTCGGGCGATGCATCGAGCGCCTCGCGCATGCGAGCGACGATGGCGCCGACCTGCTCGTGCGCCCGAGCGAGTTCGCTCTCGCTGCGTACGCTCTCTTCGCGGGCGGCGGCAAGCGCGCCCCGTGCGGCGCGGGCGCCCTGCACGGCGGCGGCAAGCTCGGCTTCGGCCGCAGCAAGGGCGTCCGCCGCCCCCCGTTGCTCCGCCTCCGCCGTCTCACTCGCGCTGAGCAGGCGATCCCGCTCCCGCGCAAGCGCCGCCGGCCGCTGGCGCAGTTCCACCAGGCGCGCTTCGGTCTCTCCGCGCCGCGCGGCGAGCGTCGATCCGTGCTCGATCGCCTGAGCCGCCCGGCGTTGCCAACCTGCGGTTTCTGCCGCGGTACTCTCCTCGCGCGCGAGCCCGAGGGCCTCGCCTCGGCGGATCTCGTCGAGTGCGGTTTGCGCGCTCGACTGCGCCGCGCGCAGCTCTGCGAGGTGCGCGCGCCGCACGCCGGCCGCAGCAATATCCGCCGCGGCGTCGGGCAGCGCCACCCGCTTCGCCTCGGCAGCCGCATGCTGCGCCACGATCTCGGCATTCTCGGCACCAATACGGGCCAGCGCCTCGTCGAGCGCCGTGAGGCGGCTCGATCGCGCCGTCGCGGCCGCGATGGCCCTGCCGCGCCGCTCGAGCGCCGCCGCCACGCGGTCGCCGGCGGCGCGCGC
>VGEJ01000325.1 GCA_016869335.1 Alphaproteobacteria bacterium
GGCTGGGCCGCGCCGACGACCTTGAGCACGTCGCCCTTGGTCAAGCGTCCATCGCGACCGCTGCCGGCGACCTGCTCGGGCGGAATGCCATGCTCAGCCACCAGCTTGCGCACCGCCGGGGAAAGCGGCGCCGGCGCCGGGCGCGATGCGGCGAGCTGCGGCGGCGCGGCGACGGGAGCGGCAGGGACCTCGGCGCTCCACCGCGACTCTGCCGATGTCGGTTTCGCGGCCGCCTTGCCCTCGGCGATGTGGCCGAGGAGGCCGCCGATCCCCACCGTCGCACCGGCCGGGGCTACGATGTCAGCGAGCGTCCCCGATGCCTGCGCGTACACCTCGACGCTGACCTTGTCGGTCTCGATCTCGCACACCGCCTCGTCGGCAGCGACGTTCTCGCCCACGGCCTTGAACCACTTGGCGACCGTCGCCTCGGCAACCGATTCGCCGAGCGCGGGGACCTTGATCGCAATCGTCATTGCACCGCCCTCCCGCCGCTGCGGGCGCCTCGAATAGTGAGTGCCTCCTCGACGATCCGCGTCTGTTGGGCGCTGTGGACGCGAAGCGAGCCGGGCGCTGAGGCCGCCATGTCGGGCCTACCGATGTAACGCGGGCGGCTCGAGTCACTCCCCATCGCGATCAGCAGATCCTCGATCCGTGATCCGACGAAGGGCCAGGAGCCTTGGTTGCGCGGCTCCTCCTGGCACCACACGATCTCGGCATGCGGGAACCGCCGGAGTTCTCGGGTCAGGGCACGCACCGGGAAGGGATAGAGCTGCTCGAGCCGCAGGATCGCGATGTCCTTGGCACTGCGCTCCATGCGGTGCTCGAACAGATCGAAGTAGATCTTGCCCGAACACAGCACGACGCGACGGATCTGGTCATCCGCCAACAGCTCGGCGTCGTCCCATAGGACGCGATGGAACGACGACCCTGGCCCGAAATCGGCGAGCTTCGAGGTCGCCCGCTTGTGCCGCAGGAGCGACTTGGGCGTGACGACGATGAGCGGCTTGCGGAAGTCGCGGTGAAGCTGGCGGCGCAACACGTGGAAATAGTTGGCCGGCGTGGTGCAGTTCACGACCTGCCAGTTGTCCTCGGCCGAGAGTTGCATGTAGCGCTCGAGCCGCGCCGAGCTGTGCTCGGGTCCCTGGCCCTCGTGACCGTGGGGCAACAGCAAGACCAGGCCGGACATGCGCAGCCACTTCATTTCGCCGGCCGCAAGGAACTGGTCGATGATCACCTGGGCGCCGTTCGCGAAGTCGCCGAACTGCGCTTCCCACAGGACGAGCGCGTTCGGTTCGGCCAGGCTGTAGCCGTACTCGAAGCCGAGCACGGCGGCTTCCGACAGCAGGCTGTCGAACACCTCGTAGGTGGCCTGCCCTTCCTCGATGTGGTTGAGCGGGACGTAGCGCTCCTCGTTGCGCTGATCGATCCACACCGAGTGGCGCTGCGAGAAGGTGCCGCGCGAGCAGTCCTGGCCGCTCAGTCGCACCGGAATACCTTCCGTCAGCAGTGTGCCGAACGCCAACGCCTCGGCGGTCGCCCAGTCGATGCCCTCGCCCCCCGCGAGTGTCGCGCGCTTGGTCTCGATCAGGCGCCGAATGGTGCGGTGGAGCTCGAGGCCCTCCGGCGCCTGGGTCAGTGCGGCGGCGACCTTGTGGAGGAGCGGCAGCTTCACGGCGGTCTTGCCGCTTCGTCGCTCGCCGTGGGCAGCCTGCAGGCCGGCCCAGCGCCCCTCGAGCCAGTCGGCCTTGTTCGGCTTGTACCCCTTGGCCGCCTCGTACTCAGCATCCAGCCGCTGCTGATAGGCGGCCACGATCTCGTCCGCCTCGCCGGGCTTGATAACGGCCAGCCGTTCGAGGTGCTGGGCATAGATCTCGCGCGTCGTCGGGTGCGCGCCGATCGCGCGATACATGACCGGCTGGGTAAACGCCGGCTCGTCGCTCTCGTTGTGGCCGTGCCGGCGGTAGCAGAACATGTCGAGGACGACGTCCTTGTGGAATTGTTGACGGAACTCGGTCGCGATGCGACCAGCGTGCACCACCGCCTCGGGGTCGTCGCCATTGACGTGAAGGATGGGGGCCTGAATCGCCTTCGCCACGTCCGAGGGATAGGGCGAAGAGCGCGCGTTGCCGGGGCTGGTGGTGAACCCGATCTGGTTGTTGACGATGATATGGATCGTGCCGCCGGTGCGGTAGCCGCGCAACTCGGACAGCCCGAAGCACTCGGCGACCAGCCCCTGGCCGGCGAACGCCGCGTCGCCGTGCATGAGGAGCGCCATGACCGCGGTGCGCGCGCCATCGCCGCGCTGCGCCTGTTTGGCGCGCGCCTTGCCGAGCACGACGGGGTCGACCGCCTCCAGGTGCGAGGGATTGGCGGCGAGCGAGAGGTGGATCTTGCGGCCCTCATGCTCGCGGTCGGACGACGTTCCGAGGTGATACTTGACATCGCCCGAACCCTGCACGTCATCGGCGTGCGCCGCGCCGCCCTCGAACTCGGCGAAGATCGCGGAGTAGGGCTTGCCCATCGTGTTGGCGAGCACGTTCAGGCGGCCGCGATGCGGCATGCCGAGCGTGACCTCCTCGACGCCGAGCTCTGCGGCCCGGCGGATGATCGCTTCGAGCAAGGGTATCAATGTCTCGGCGCCTTCGAGGCCGAAGCGCTTGGTGCCGGTGTACCTGCGGTGCAGGAAGCGCTCGAAGCCCTCGGCTCGGGTGAGGCGCCTGAGGATGTTACGCCGGCCGCTGCGGGTGAAGCGTGGTCCGAACTCGACGCCCTCGATGCGCTCCTGAATCCACGCCTTCTGTTCCGGATACTGCACGTGCATGAACTCGTAGCCGATCGTGCCGCAGTAGGTCTGGCGCAGCACGGCGACGATCTCGCGCAGGGTCGGCGTTTCGAGGCCGAGCACGCCGTCGAGGAAGATCGGGCGATCGAGATCGGCTTCGCTGAAGCCATAGGTCGCTGGGTGAAGCTCCGGATGATGGCGCTTGTTCTCGAGCCCGAGCGGGTCGAGGTTGGCGATCAGGTGGCCGCGCACGCGGTAGGCGCGGATCATCATCAATGCGCGGAGCGACGCGCGGACCGCGGCGAGCTGCTCGCCCGACGCCGGCTTGACCGCCGCGACACCGCCGCCGTT
>VGEJ01000326.1 GCA_016869335.1 Alphaproteobacteria bacterium
CGACGGGAGCCCGCGCCCCGGCCCTCGCCCCGGGTCGGCGCGCGGCCCGGCGCAGGGCTCGCGGTAGACTCTCGCGCACGATGGCACCGAACGGCAGCGGGATCAATCGCAACGGCAACGTCTACGTTGTGAGCGCCGCACGGACGCCGATCGGCAGGTTCGGCGGGGCGTTCGTCAACACACCCGCGGTCGACCTCGGGGGGGCAGCGATCCGCGCCGCGGTCGAACGTGCCGGCCTGCCCGACCACCTGCGCATCGACGACGTCCTGATGGGCCAGGTCATCCAGGCCGGCGCCGGGCAGGCGCCGGCGCGCCAGGCCGCGCTCAAGGCAGGCCTCCCAGTCACCACCAGTGCCACGACCATCAACCGTGTCTGCGGCTCGGGCCTCAAGGCGCTCATGCTGGGCGCGGCCGAGATCCGGGCCGGCGACGCCGAGGTCGTCATTGCCGGGGGCATGGAGAACATGAACGCGGCGCCGTACCTGCTCGATCGGGCACGCTTCGGCTACCGCCTGGGCGATGCCACGATCCGAGACGCCACGGTCCTCGACGGCCTCTGGTGCTCCATCGACGACTGCCACATGGGTACTCACGCCGAGCGCGTCGCGCTCAAGGAGCGCGTTACCCGCGAGGATCAGGACGCGTTCGCGCTGGCGAGCCACCGGCGGGCGATCGAGGCGATGGACGCCGGCCGGTTCGAGGCGGAGATCACACCCGTCGTCGTGCGCGACGCCAAGGGCTGCGAGACCACGGTCGTGCTCGACGAGAACCTCCGCCGCGACACGACGATCGAGGCGCTCGCGAAGCTGCGGCCGGCCTTCGCGCCGCCCGAGCGCCTGGACCCCGATGGACCGCTGCTCGACGAAGCGGACCGGGCCGGGAGCGTCACCGCCGGCAACGCGCCGGGAATCACCGACGGCGCAGCCGCAACGGTGCTCGCGAGCGAGCGGGCCGTCGAACGCCTCGGCCTCGCGCCCCTCGCCCGCATCGTCGGCTACACCCAGGCCGAGATGGAGCCGCGCTGGCTCTTCCTCGCGCCAGTCGAGGGCGTCCGGCAACTGCTCAACAAGCTCGAGATGCCCATCGAGGCGTTCGACCTCGTCGAGATCAACGAGGCGTTCGCGGCCCAGGTGCTCGCCGACGGCCGCCAGCTCGGATTCGACTGGGACCGCGTCAACGTCAACGGTGGCGCCATCGCCCTCGGCCATCCGATCGGCGCCAGCGGCGCACGCATCGTGGCGACGCTCCTGCACGAACTCCGACGCCGTGACGGGCAGTACGGCCTCGCGACCCTGTGTCTCGGTGGCGGCGGCTCCGTCGCCATGGCCTTCGAGAGCGTCTGAGGAAGGAGCCAACATGGCAATGCGCGACGATCCGGGGACCGTGATGCTGCAGGTGAGCGGGTCCGAGCTTCAGCTGATCCGCACGGCGCTCCAGGTGCTGTTGTCCACGCTCGGCAAGGAGGAAGCCGAGGAGATCGACGAGATCCAGGCGATCCTCGCCCGGCCTTGTCGACCAGCCCGCACCCCGTCGAGCCGCCGACGTACGAGCTCTTCATTGCCGGCGCGTGGATCCCCGCGATGAGCGGCGAGACGTTCGAGAGTCGCAACCCGGCAGACCGGCGCGACATCGTCGGCCGCTTCGCGAAGGGCAGCGCGGCCGACACGGGCATGGCGGTGCGCGCCGCGGAGATGGCGCTGCCGATGTGGCGCCGGACACCGGCCCCCAAACGTGGCGAGATCCTGTACCGCTTTGCGGAGCTGATGGCGCGCCACAAGGAGCGCCTCGCCCGGGCGATGACGCGCGAGATGGGCAAAGTGGTGGCCGAGGAGCGCGGCGACGTCCAGGAAGGCATCGACATCGCGTACCTGATGGCCGGCGAGGGGCGCCGCATGTTCGGCGACACGACGCCCTCGGAGCTGCCCGACAAGTGGGCGATGAGCATCCGGGCGCCGATCGGGGTTGCGGGGATCATCACGCCCTGGAACTTCCCGATGGCGATCCCGTGCTGGAAGATGATGCCCGCCCTGGTGGCCGGCAACACCGTGGTCTTCAAGCCCGCCAGCGACACGCCCCATTGCGCCGTCCTGATCGTGGAGCTGATGGCCGAGGCAGGCTTCCCGCCGGGCGTCGTGAACCTCGTGACCGGGGGCGGCCGGGACGTGGGCGACGCGCTCGTCACCAGCCCCGACGTCGACGTCATCAGCTTCACCGGCCACACCTCGACCGGCCGCGGCATCGCCGCCGAGGCCGGCCGCCGCCTCAAGCGCGTTTCGCTCGAGCTCGGCGGCAAGAACGCCATCGTCGTCTTCGCCGACGCAGACCTCGACCTCGCGACCGACGGCATCGTCTGGAGCGCCTTCGGCACCACCGGCCAGCGCTGCACGGCCTGCAGCCGGCTGATCGTGGAGCAGGCGGTGGTCGAACCGCTGCTCGAGCGCCTCGAGGCCCGGGTCAGACGCCTCCGCCTCGGTGACGGCCTCCTGGAGTCCACCGATGTCGGCCCGCTCATCAACGAGACCGCGCGCGAGAAGGTCGAGGGGCTACATCGAGGTCGGTCGCCGCGAGGGCGAGCTGGTCACGGGCGGCCGGCGGCCGGACGCCGCCGCCGAGCCCGCGCTCGCGCACGGCAACTTCTTCGAGCCGACGATCTTCGCGGGCGTCAAGGCGATGGACCGCATCGCCCAGGAGGAGATCTTCGGGCCCGTGCTGTCGGTGGTCCCGGTGGCCGACGAGGCCCAGGCGCTGATGGCGCTCACTCAGACCCGCTTCGGGCTCAGCGCATCGATCTTCACGCGTGACGTGAACCGCGCATTCCGCGCCATGCGCGACTTCGAGGCCGGCATCGTCTACGTCAACGCCGGCACGATCGGCGCGGAGACGCACCTGCCATTCGGCGGCATCAAGGAGTCCGGCAACGGTCACCGCGAGGCGGGCCACGCGGCGCTCGACACCTTCACCGAATGGAAGTCGATCTACGTCGACTTCTCGGGGAGACTGCAGCGGGCGCAGATCGACAACCAGGGCTAGGAGCGTGTGTCGGTATCGGCCAGCGGGGCCACCCGGGCGGGTGGGAGAATCTGGTATGCGCACCAAGCGTTCCGCCTGTACGACCAGGACAGC
>VGEJ01000327.1 GCA_016869335.1 Alphaproteobacteria bacterium
GTGCCCGCCCTCCCCCCTCGCCGCCGCGCTCCGCGCGGTGCGCCCGGACGAGCTTTCACCGCGCCAGGCGCTCGATCTCGTGTATGCTCTGAAGCACCTATCCGAAGATACCTAGCCCGCAAACGTCTCCCCGCGAACGAGTGGTGCGCTCGCCATGACAGCGCGTGCGGCCGGGCGCATCGCCCTGCTCCCTTACGTGCTCCTCTCCCTGACGATCGCGTTCTGGGGGCTGAACGGGGTCGTCTCCAAGGCGGCCGTCGCCGCCATTCCGCCCGTCATGATGACGTTTCTGGCGTGGGGCGTCGGCGCTCTGGTGCTCGCCCCTCTCGCGCTGCCCCGGCTCTGGGGCCACTGGGGCGAGGTGCGTCGGCACTGGTGGAAGTTCGCCGGGCTCGGGGCGCTCGGCTTCTCGCTGTTCTATCACAGCTTTTTTCAGGCGTTGGCGCGCACCAGCGCGATCAACCTGCAGCTCATCTCGACCGCCATCCCGGCGGTGATCGTGATCATTTCGGTCGTGCTCTACCGCGAGCGCGTGTCGCTCCTCGCGGTGTTGGGCATGATCATCGCCTTCCTCGGCGTCGCGGTGGTGGTGGCCCAGGGCGATCCCGGGCTGGTCGCGCGGCTCGGCGTGAACACCGGCGATCTCCTGGCGGTCGCCGGCGTCTTCGTCTGGTCGTTCTACACGCTGTTCCTGCGCTACATACCCAGCACGGTCCCGCCCATCGCCCAGCTCTGGCTGTTCGGCGTGTGTGGAACCGTGATCAATGCGGCGGTGCTGCTGATCGAGGGTGTCGGCGTCAGCAGCTTCGTGCTCGATGCCAACGCGGCGCTGATGATCGGCTACGTCGCGGTGTTCCCCTCGTTCCTCGCGTACCTGTTCTACAACGAAGGCGTGCGCATGATCGGCGCGGCGGCGGCCGGCCAATTCCTCTACCTCACGCCGATCGTGACGGCGGCTCTGGCGGTGCTGTTCCTCGGCGAGACCTTCGCGCTCTACCATGTCGTCGGCCTGGTGACGATCTTCGCCGGCGTTTTTCTCGCGAGCCGCCGGGCGGCGGTGGCGGAGGGCGCTGCCGGCCAATGACCCCGCGCGCCGAGCTCTGGGGGCGCTCGGTCTCGCCCTACCTCCTGCTCACCCTGACCATGCTGTTCTGGTCGGGCAACGGCATCATCGGCCGCGCCGCCAGCGCCGATGTGCCGCCGATGGCGCTGTCGTTCTGGCGCTGGACCATCGCCTTCTGTCTGTTCCTGCCGTTCTCCTGGAACGCGCTGGTGCGCGAGTGGCCGACGATCCGTCGCCACTGGCGGATCATCGGCGTGTTCGGTGTCCTCAGCGTCACGCTGTTCACGATCATCAACTACAACGCGCTCAGTTTCTCGACCGCCATCAACGTCACGCTGGTGAGCACCATCATCCCGGTCGTGATCGTGATCATGAACTGGCTCTGGTTCGACGAACACATCACGTGGCGCGGCACGGTTGGCACCCTTCTCGCGCTCGCCGGCGTCGTCACGATCATCGCGCGCGGCGATTCTCGCCTGCTGCTCAGCCTGCAGGTGAACCTCGGCGACGTCCTGATGCTCGCGGGCGTCGTGGTGTGGGCGCTCTACTCGGTGCTCCTGCGCTTCCGCCCGGCCAACCTCGGCGGCACGGCGTTCCTCGCCGCGCTGATGATACCGGGCGTGATTCTCAACGCACCGCTCTACCTCGCCGAGATCGCGTGGGGCCCACCCGTGAGGTTGAGCGTCGGCAACGCCGCCATGATCGGCTATCTCGGGGTTTTCCCCTCCCTCCTGGCCTACGTCTGCTACAACGCCGGGGTCAAGGCCGTGGGCGCCAGTGTTGCCGGGCAGTTCAACTATTTGGTCCCGGTGTTCGTGAGCGTGCTGGCCGTGCTCCTCCTCGGCGAGCGGTTCGAGGTCTTCCACGCCATCGGCATGATCGCGATCTTCGCCGGCTTGTACCTTGCCACGCGCCCCCGGCCGGCCGGCTGAGCCGCGTGCGGCGGTCGCGGACCGCGGCGATATTGCCCCAGATACGACCTTGGCCGAGAATGCGGGCGCGGTGACGCAACGTCCCTTCTCGCTCAACCGGCGCGCGCTGGCCGGCGCGCTGGGCGCACTCGCGGCCGAGGGCGCGCCGGCGCGCCCGGCGCTGCTCGTCGCCCTGCGCGGGGAACTGCAGAGCGGACAGGAGGACATTCGCCGCCGCTTCGAGCCCGGTGCCATGAACGGTGAGGGCGGTCCCGGGCTCGCGCTCGCGCACGAGATGGCGCGGCTGATGGACGCGCTGACAGGGGCGCTTCTCGACTACACGACCCAGCACGTCTATCCGGCCATGAACCCGACCGCGGGCGAGCGGCTGTGCGCCTTGGCCGTCGGCGGGTATGGCCGCGGCGAGTTGGCGCCGTTCTCCGACATCGACCTCCTGTTTCTCAGCCCGTACAAGCAGACGCCATGGGGCGAGCAGGTGGTCGAGTACACGCTCTATGCGTTGTGGGACCTCGGCCTGCGCGTCGGGCACGCCACCCGCAGCGTCGATGAGTCGATCCGCCTCGCGCGCACGGACCACGCGATCCGCACCACGCTCCTCGAAGCCCGGCCGATCTGGGGCGACCGGCGCCTCTTTGGCAGCCTCAGCGGGCGGCTCGCGCGTGAGGTCATCGCCAATGGCGGCGCCGACTTCATCGAGGCAAAGCTGAACGAGCGCGACGCGCGCCACCTCAGGTTCGGCGACTCGCGCTACGTGATCGAGCCCAACGTCAAGGACGGCAAGGGTGGCCTCCGCGACCTTCACACGCTGTTGTGGATTGCCCGCCATTGCTTCGGCATCCGCGCGGTGGCCGACCTGGTGCCGCGTCAGATCCTGTCGCCACGCGAGTACCGGAGCTTCCGCCGCGCGTTGAGTTTCCTGTGGACGGTGCGGTGCCACCTCCACTACCTCGCCGGCCGCGCCGAGGAGCGTCTGACCGTCGATCTGCAGCCTGAGATCGGGCGGCGGCTCGGCTACGCCGACCGGCGCGGCTCGCGCGGCGTCGAGCGCTTCATGAAGTATTACTTCCTGGTCGCCAAGGACGTGGGCGATCTGACTCGCGTGTTCTGCGCCGCGCTCGAGGACGCG
>VGEJ01000328.1 GCA_016869335.1 Alphaproteobacteria bacterium
GCTCGGCGCGCAGCGCGGCGAACAGGCTTCGGATAGAGGCTGTCGTCATGCCTTCGTCCGCATCGTCGATCATCGGATCGGCGACGTGCCCGTAGGGCGCGTAGTAGCCGGCGTATTCCCGGCTGATGTCGAGTGTCCTCTCCAGGAACGGCAGCATCGCCGCGAAGTCGTTGGCTGGCCGGGCGCGCGTCCATGCATCGTAGGAGGCGGCGCCGTGCTCGTTACCGCGCGTGACGAATTCGGCCGGCAGTTTGATGGCCTTCTCGAAATCGCCACGCGCGACGCGGATCAGCCGGGCATCGTCGGAATCGTCAGGCAGCCCTTCGGCATAGGGCAACAGCCCGTCGAGTAGCCGTCCAAGCGCGGGCTCGGTGAAGCGCTCATGCGCGAGGCGCCGCAGCAGTGCGCCCTGGCGTCCGCGCGCCGTCGCGCCGCCCTCCGGCATATAGGTCGACTGATCCCAGTTGAGCACCGAGCCCGCCGCATTCAGGTCGCTGACCTCCAGCAGGCGGCGCTTCAGTTCCTTGAGCTTGGTCTCTGCGCTCTGGCGACCGTTCGGATGGGAATCGTTCATGCGGACAGAGGTTGCCGCGACCGCTTCGTCAGGTCTGGTCCCACTCGACCCGCTCGGCACCCGGCTTCACCGGGTCGTAGTACCACTTGAGCCCGAGCTTCTCCTCGCTGAGCACGTTGGTCTTGAAGCTCTTCCAGGCCTGGAGTTCGAAGTAGTCGAGCGGACCACCATGGGCGCGCAGCCGGTGCGGGACGCCAGTCGGAAAAAACACCAGCGTGCCGGGTTCGATTTCCTGGGTATCGTCCCCGACCTGGACCACGCCGCGGCCCTTGAACGTGATGTAGCAGTGGGACGGGCCGTCCGGGTTGGCGGGCGTGCCGACGTGCTGATGATAGGGCGACGATCCGCCGTCGTGGTAGCGCATCTCGCCCGCCTGAATGGCGTTGGTCGGCGAGAGCCTGCTGCCATCGAGAAGCCTGACGGTCGATTCGACGCAGAAGCGGCGCACGCGGCCGCCGCTGGCGTCGCTGAGCGGGCGGAGTGTGCCGCGATTGAAGAAATATCCGGGCCCGCCGGGCAGTCCCGCCTCGACGGCGGCGGGAGCCTTCGGCGTCACCATGTGAAGCATCTGCAGGTCCGATCCGGAGGCTTCGATTTGCGCCGCTTCACCTGGCACGAGCAGCACGCCGGCGCCGGCCTCGGCGGTGTGCGATTTCCCGTTGAAGCTGATCGTGCCGCCGTTCGGCGCCTCGATCACATAAACAAGATGATAATCATTGCCGCCCTGGACATCGAGCCGGCGGCCTTGCGACACGGTTCGGTGGTGGACGTCGAGATACTTCGAACCACATAGAGCCTGACTACAGATCGTTCTCTCAAGACCGGATGCGACCGGTTTGGCGCCGACCTTGTTCCAATTGACGATGGAAACGTCGCTCATTTTCGGCATGGGCATTCCTCCTCGAAGATCGATCAAACCTGTGGCTACGGCTAACACGCCGCCATGCCCAGGTCGAACCCAGGCCTGGCAGCAGTGCGAGTGCGCAGATCAACCCAGCGCGTCGATGCCAGCCTTGGCGATCTGCTCGTCTTCGTGCGATTGCACACCGGAGACACCGATCGCACCGACACATTCGCCCTGGTGCATGATCGGCAGGCCACCCTGGAACAGAACCCCACCGGACGGGAACGTCACGAACGCAGGCTTCTCCTTGACGCGGTCCTCCCAGAATTTGGTCGGGCGGCGGGTCGCCGCGGAGGTCCGCGCCTTGCCCATCGCGACTTCGGCGCTGATTGGGCCGGCGCCATCCATGCGCTCGAGCAGCAAGCCTGCACCACTGTCGTCGACGATCGCGATCGTCACTTTCCAGTTGTTCTTCTGCGCTTCGGCGTTGCAGGCAGCCATCATTTTATGGGTGTCGTCGGCGGTCAGGGCGGGCTTGGTACGCATGTGATTTCCTCACAGGTGAAAGGGCAATGACGGCTACAGAGTCACGATAATTTCCGCCTCCGTCAATCGGGCCCGAGCCGAACCGGTGGCCCCCTGCGATGCGCCGCAAATTGACACCCCCCTGCGGCCCATGTTTGGTTTAGCTCATGCGCGCACATCGCATCGGATGGGCGGCCATGGCGATTGTCCTAGCCGCTATGTCTCCGGCGCAGGCCGACAAGCTCACCCTCAACGACATCCTGGGCGAGTGGTGCGGTGAGGTCTGGAATCTCACGTTCGCGCGCGAACAACTCACAATCACGTACCGCGACGCGCGTCTGCCGCAGGTGCAGAAAATTCGCCGCTATGTGTTTGCCGAGGAATGGGTCAACGTGATCTATCGCCAAGGCGGCAACAGTGTCTTCGCGGAGTTCAGCGCCGACGGCCGCACCATGGCGGAGCAGCCGGCGACGCTAGGCGGCACGACGCCACGGCTGGAATTCCGCCGTTGCTGAGCCTCAGTCGTCCGGCGGGCAAGGCGCGCTATTGTACTTCGCTGCCAGGTTCTGAGAGGACGGCCGACACCCTTGGACCGCCGCTAGGCCGCGATCAGCTCTCCAGCCCAGTTGGCACGTTCTTGTTCTCGCTGACGAGCCTCATTCCGGACGCCTGCGCCATCGTTTCCATCAACGTAGCGAAGTCTTTGCCGAGGTATTCCTCGGGATTCGGTTTCGCCATGGCGTTGCCCATGTGCATCTGGAGGATCGCGCGCGTCGCGGCGGTTACCGGCATCGGCACGTCCACCTCATCGGCAAGCGCCAGACCGAGGTCAAGGTCTTTGCGGAGAAGTTCCGGCGTAAAGGTCGTCGTCCAGTCGAGATTGACCAGAGCGGGCGACTTGTACGCAGTGAACATCGAGCCCATCACGCCGTTGTTGAGGAACGCCAGGAAGGCGTGACGGGGCACGCCCATCTTGTTGGTGAGCAACGTGATCTCGATCAGGTTCTGAATGACCACGCCGAGCATCACATTGTGCGCGATCTTGCAGACGCGCGCGAGTTCGCCGTCGCCCACGTAATAGACGCCCTTCGGCGCGAACACCTTGATTATCGGCTCCGCCCTCTTGAAGGCCGCCTCGGGGCCCGAGCAAACCGACGACAGCTTACCGGCC
>VGEJ01000329.1 GCA_016869335.1 Alphaproteobacteria bacterium
GTTGCCATCGACCAGCTCGGCGCCGTGCTTCTTGGCGCGGCTCAGGACCTGGCCGTGCCACTTGAGCGTGCCGCCGTCGTGGCCGCCGACGATGGCCACGACATAGAGCGTTTCGTTCCCCGGATTGCGGAACCCGCGCATCACGCCGATCGGCATCGACACCGTGTCCCATGGTTCCAACACCAGCTCGTTCTCACCGGTGTCGCCCCAGCACACCACCATCCTGCCGTTGAGCGGGAAGAACACTTCCTCGGTCTCATGGGCATGCAGCCCACCGCCCTGGCCCGGCTCCATCTTGATGATGCCGAAGCTGAACGGATGCGCGATCTGGATCGCCGGACCGATCGCCTTGTTCTCGAACACTGACTTGCCGATGACGCTGAACAGATCCCGCTTGTACTCGGGGATGACCGTATCGATGAACGCGGGGGAGGACTCGGCATCGTAGGCCTTAAGATCCTTGAACCGTGCGACCCGCGTCTTGAGCATCGTCGACTTGGAAACACTCGCGCTCGCCATCGCTCGCTCCCTCATGTGTTTCAAGCCGGCCAACTCTAGCAACCGGGGCGGCGCGGTGCGAGCAACGGATCGCGCCCCCTCCCGAGTTCGACTAGAATGGACCACGATCGGAGTGCCAGGGCCGGCGCTGGACCCTCGCGCCGAGGCCAAGGCGTACCCACCACATCGTGGCCTGCGTGTACAGGTGGTACATGAGCGGCAGGATCATCAGCAGCGCCATCGCGACTGGTTGTTGTCGGCGATGAAACTCCTGCTGGGGCCGTAGACGCGGTGCTCGCCGAGCGTGAAGATCGTGAACAGTCCGCCGCGAATACCGTAGAATCCGAGCGAGATGACGATCGCCCAAAGCAGGTGATGGAGGCGCTCGCGCGTTGTGATCAGGCCGAGCGTGACGAAGCCGTTCATGAGAATGACTTTGATCGCCCGGTCCCAGTCGGCGTAGGCGGAGTCGGGATACAGGGCAAACAGCGTGGTGAGCGAAAACCACAGTGCCCAGACGCCCAACAGTACCGTGATTGCGCCCATCGGGATGCGTTTGGCCTCGCGCGACAGCACCCAAGCGAGCAGGGTCGCACTGGCAACGATCAGTGCGAGAGGCAGGGCCTGCACGAACCCATACACGAGCCGGTGCGGGTTCATGTACGAGACCCATGACCACACCAGGACGCCGACATGGGGCTTATAGAGAGTCGCCGGGGTCGTCGCGGCGAAGACGACGAGGAGGAGAATCCCCCGCATCGGGGCGCTACGCCCCTACGCTGCCGCGGGTGAGGCCGGCCCGCCTCGCCTGTGGCTGTCCCGCGGTCGTCTCGATCGTGTAGCTGAAGGTCGAGACGATGTTCATCGTGAGCGCGGCGTCGCGCGAGAAGGCCCAGAAACCGCTGACGACGTCGGCCGTATCGGTGTCGGAGAGCCGCCGCACGACGCGCCCTCCGACCCGTTGGAGGCGCTTCTTGAGGGGCGAGAAGCGGGCGACATCATCGGTCCGCCGGTCGCCGACGACCATGTCCGCTTGGCCGACGAGGATCGGCGCGATCCGTGCCGGAATGTCGGCGCCCACGTATTGGTTGTCACCGTCGGTGTTCACGGTGACGCTCGCCCCGAGCCGCAGGCAGGCATCGAGCCCGGTTCGGAAGCTGCGCGCCAGTCCTTTGGTCCGCACGTGGCGGACGACGTGATCGACGCCGCAAGCACGCGCGACCGCCGCCATGTCATCGGTCGAACCATCGTCGATCACCAGCACCTCGACGCAATCGACCCCGCAATCGCGCGCGGTATGTCCGCGACGGCCGCGGCCAGGTTTCGCTCCTCGTTGAAGCACGGGATGTGGACGATGAGCTTGATCATGGCGGTCCACGATGAGCCTAGATCGGTAACCCTAGCAAAACCTGAATGCCGACCATGCCCAGAGAGCCCATTTGCCGTGCCTGGGAAACGGCGGCCGTCACAACTGCTTATAATACCATGTGCCGGACGACCCGCACCCTATCCGCGCCGCGTCGGCGCCGTCAGTCTAGCCATCCGTCAGGTGCCGAAGCAGGCGAAACGCGACCGGGGCCGCCAACATGATCACGGCGATGCGGAGGATGTGCATCGTCGAAACGAACACCGAGTCGGCGCCGAGCGCGAGCGCGATGAGGCTCATTTCGGCGAGCCCCCCCGGCGACAGCGCCAGCGTCATCACGAACGGATCGGCATCACTTGCCGCGCTGGCCAAGGCAGCGAGCGCGACGGTGATGGTGATCATCAGGATCGCGCTCACCACGGCAAGGCGCACCGTGCCCCAGACCCGTGCCAGCGCCACGCCGGAGAAGCGGCAGCCCACGGCGCCCCCAACCACGACCTGGGCGACCGCGACCAGCTCGACGGGCGGGCGCGACGCGCTGAGCCCGGCGAGGTGGACGGCGGCGGAGATCACCATCGGCCCGACGAGCCCCGCGGCCGGGAAGCGCAGGCGGCGGGCGATGAGAAAGCCGACGACGCCGCAGCCGAGGAGCAGCGCTGCATCCGTTAGCCGGAGATCGCCCAGCGCACCGGTCGGCGGGGCGCTCGGCACATCGAGACCCTGCACGAAGCGGAAGTAGAATGGAATCACGAGTACCAGGATGAGCAGACGCACCGTGTGGACGAGTGAGATGGTCGGCCCGTGGCCGCCCACCGCCTCGCCGACGATGACCATTTCGCTGAGCCCGCCCGGCATCGCCGAGAAGTAGGCGGTCGGGCGGTCGAAGCGGCCGATGCGGCGAAACAACCAGAGGCTCAGACCCGCGGCCAGCGCAAGGTAGAGGGCGAGCAGGACGAAGCCCGCGGCCCAGCGCCTGAGGTCATCGAACATCGCCGGCGAGAACGCGCTGCCCAGTATCACCCCGAGCACCGCGATCATCGCCGTGCGCAGCGGCAGCGGTACACGCACCTCGGCGCCCGCGATCGCGACGACCGCGGTCGCGCACATTGCGCCCAGCATCCACGCCAGCGGCAGATGTAGCAGATGGAAGGCGAAGCCGCCCAATGCGGCGATCGCCAACCCGCTGGCGATGGCCCGCCGCCGATGCAGGCGCAGCTCGATCGCGGTGCGCAGCCGCTCCGCGCTCCAC
>VGEJ01000330.1 GCA_016869335.1 Alphaproteobacteria bacterium
AGCCGACCGGCAGCGCCGCGGCGCCTGACGCCGCCGCCGCGGGCACCGCGCGTGAGGGCATCGAGGTTGCCCCGCTCGATGCGCTCGACCCGGCGGCAATCGGCATTCTCGGTCCGGAGGAGGGCGGCTTCGGCCTCGACATGTGGGCGGGGACCCCGCGCCACCTCGTCGAGAGCCTGCTGCCCCGATTGCCAGTCGGCGCCGCCTCGCCGGCGATGCACGACCTTGCCCGCCGGCTGCTGCTCAGCGAGGCCCTGCTGCCGGCCGGCGAGGCGAGGGAGGTCAACCTTCTCGGCGTGCGGATCGAGCGATTGCGCGCGGCTGGGGAGCTGGCGGCTGCCGCCGCGCTCATCGCGCGCGCGCCCGAGTCGGCAGTCGAGCCCGATTTTCGCCGCGATCAGGTCGACGCTCTGTGGCTCGCCGGCGACCGCGCCCAAGCGTGCGCCATCGTAGCGGCGAGCGGCCTGCGCGATCGCTATTGGCTGCGCTCCCGGGCGGTGTGCCAGGCACTGGCCGGCGATCCCGATGAGGGACGCCTGACGCTCGCGCTGATCGATGAGCTGGGCTACGGCGATCCGCCGTTTGCGGCGCTGATGGCGGCGCTGGTCGGCGATGGCGCTGCGGAGCTGGCGAGCGTGCCCGAGCCCGCCGCCGCCGCGACGGCCGCCGCTGCCGCCGCTGATGTCGCGCTGCCTGACCTCGCCGTCAACGGTGCCGAGCCGGCGTTGCTCGTGGCCTGGGCGAATCTGTCGGAGGCCAGTGCCGATGCCCGCCTCGGCGCCGCAGAACGTATCGCTGCGCTGGGCGTGATCGACGGCGCCGCGCTTGCCGCCGCTTATGCCGCGGTCGGTTTCGCACCCGAGGAGCTGTCCGGGGGCACGGCCCGGATCGATGCCGGCCCGCGCGGCACGGCGCTTCTCTACCAGGTTGTACGGGCCGAGAGCGACGGGTTCCGCCGCGCGGAGGGACTGCGCCAAGCGCTCGACCTCGCCGGCCGGCGCGGCCTGTTCCTCCCGGTCGCGCGCGCCTTCGCTCCCGTCCTCGCCGCCCTCCAACCGACCCCGGCGCTCGCACCCTATGCCGAGGCCCTGGCGCCGGCGCTGATCGTCAGCGGCCGCGCTGGCCTGGCCAGGATGTGGCTCGACATGGCCGAGCGCGAGCTTGGCCGGACCGCACTGTGGCCGCTGCTCGCCGTGGCGCTTGGGCCGGACCAGGAGGCGTGGTCCGTCGCGGGCTTCGCGGCCTGGGCGGCCACGCTGGGCGAGGAGCGCGCCCGCCATCAGGCGGTGGTTCTGGCGGTACTGGAGGCGGAGGGCCACGTCGTGCCGGCGGGAACGTGGGACGGGCTTATTGGCGATGCGCCGCTCGAGGCGATACCCTTCGCGCTGCTCCGCGGGCTCGACGTCGCCGCCACCTCGGGCCGGCGCGGTGCCGTCGTCCTCCTGGGACTGGTGGCGCTCGGCGAAGCCGGTCCGGCCGGCGCCAACGCCGCGAGCATGAACGCCGTCATCAAGGCGCTGCGCCAGAGCGACCTGGCCGCCGAGGCGCGCGCGCTCGCGGTCGAAGCCGTGCTGGCACACATCCGGTGAACCGGCCGGCCGTCGTGCTCGACCGCCACGTCGAGGCCTTCCTCGACATGCTGGCAGCCGAACGCGGCGTTGCCGCGGCCACGCTCGCTGCCTACTCCGGCGATCTCGCCGACTTCTGCCGCTTCGCCACGACCCGTGGATGCGGAAGTACGACATGCACGCAGACCGATCTCCGCGCTTATCTGCGCCGCCTCAGTGGCGCGGGCCTGGGCGGCGCGACCATCGCCCGCCGGCTCTCGGCGCTGCGCCAGTTTCATCGCTTCTTGCAAGCCGAAGGGGTGCGGCCCGAAGATCCCGCGGCTGCGCTGACCGGCGCGCGCCGCCCGCGCCGCCTGCCACGCTACCTGTCGGAGGCCGAAGTCGAGGCGCTGCTCGCGGCGGCGCGCGCGCGAACGGGCCACTCCGGCGCGCGGGTCCTCGCCATCGTGGAGACGCTTTATGCAACCGGGCTCCGCATTTCGGAGCTGGTGGCGCTGCCGCTCGCCGCGGTGCGCGCCGATCAACCGCTCATCCTGGTCACCGGCAAGGGCGGGCGCGAGCGGCTGGTCCCGCTCGGCTCCCGGGCGCGCACTGCGCTCGAGGACTACCTGCCGCGGCGGGCGCGGTTCCTCGGCGGTCGTGCATCGGCCTGGCTGTTTCCCTCGCGCGGGGTGCTCGGCCACCTGACGCGGCAACGCGTGGCGCAGGAGCTGAAGGCGTTGGCGCGGACGGCGGGCGTGCCGCCGGCCAAGGTGTCGCCGCACGTGCTGCGTCATGCCTTCGCGAGCCATCTCCTGGCCCACGGCGCCGACCTGCGGGCGGTGCAGAAGATGCTCGGCCACGCCGACATCGCCACCACCCAGATCTACACCCACGTCCTCGCCGAACGGCTGCGGGCGGTGATGGCACAGCACCCGCTGGCCCGGCCCCCGGCCCGGCATTGACAGCCGGGGGCGCGGTTGCGATGTTCGCCCGCGCCGCATTGGCGCCCGCACCCCACCCCGAGGGAACGCCCCATGAGCTTCACGCTGATCGAGCAAGCGACGCCGCGCGTCAACCGTTCCGAGCTGGCAGTGCCCGGGTCCCAGCCCAAGTTCTTCGAGCGTGCCGCCGCCGGCAAGGCCGACGTCGTCTTCCTCGACCTCGAGGACGCGGTCGCGCCCGACGACAAGGAGCAGGCGCGCAAGAACGTCATCGCCGCGCTCAACGACATCGACTGGGGCACCAAGATCATGTCGGTGCGGATCAACGGTCTCGACACGCACTACATGTACCGCGACGTCGTCGATGTGATGGAACAGGGGGGCAAGCGGCTCGACCTGATCATGATCCCGAAGGTCGGGACCGCCGCCGACGTCTACGCCATCGACATGCTAGTGACGCAGATCGAGGCGGCGAAGCGCTACACCAAGCGCATCGGCTTCGAGCTGATCATCGAGACCGCGCTCGGCATGCAGAACGTGCACGAGATCGCGAAGGCGAGCCGACGCCTCGAGTCGCTGCACTTCGGCGTCGCCGACTTCGCCGCCTCGACCAGGGCCC
>VGEJ01000331.1 GCA_016869335.1 Alphaproteobacteria bacterium
CGAATCCGACACGGCGGTGCGTGTTTCCTCGACGGTATTGACGATCAGGCTGATTTCGCCATTCTTTATCATGTCGACCACGTGCGGGCGTCCCTCGGCAACCTTGAGCACCGTCGTCACCGGCAGGCCATGCGCAGCCAACACCGCCGCAGTCCCGCGCGTGGCGATCAGGCTGAATCCCAGTTCCAGCAGGTTCTTGGCAATCTCGGCCCCCGCAAGCTTGTCGCCATCGCGCACGCTGATGAATGCACGGCCGGAGCTCGGCATCCGCACTCCCGCCGCCAGCTGCGACTTCACGAAGGCCTCGCCGAACGAATAGCCGACCCCCATCACCTCGCCGGTCGATTTCATTTCCGGCCCGAGGATGGTGTCGACCCCCGGGAACTTGATGAAGGGGAATACGGCCTCCTTGATCGAGAAGTACGGCGGGATCACCTCGCGAGTCACCCCCTGGTCTGCAAGCGATCGCCCGACCATGCAGCGCGCCGCGATCTTCGCCCACGGCAGCCCGGTCGCCTTTGACACGAAGGGCACGGTGCGCGAGGCGCGCGGATTCACTTCCAGCACATAGACGACATCGCGCTGGATGGCGAACTGTATGTTCATCAGTCCGACCACGTTGAGCCCGCGCGCCAGCGCGACCGTCTGCCGCCTCATTTCGCGCTCCAGATGCGCGCTCAGCGAAAAGGACGGCAGCGAACAGGCCGAGTCGCCCGAATGCACGCCCGCCTGTTCGATGTGCTCCATGATGCCGGCAACGAAGACCTTCTTGCCGTCGGATACCGCATCGACATCGACCTCGACCGCATCGTTGAGGAAGCGATCCAGCAGGACCGGCGAATCGTTCGAGACCTTGACCGCCTCGCGCATGTAGCGCTCCAGGTCGCGCTGCTCGTGCACGATCTCCATGGCGCGCCCGCCCAGCACATAGCTAGGGCGCACCACCAGCGGGTAGCCGATTTCCAGCGCCAGCTTCAGCGCATCGGCCTCGGTGCGTGCCGTGCGGTTCGGCGGCTGCTTGAGTTTCAGCTTGTGCAGCAGCTTCTGGAAACGTTCGCGATCTTCCGCCGCGTCGATCATGTCCGGCGTGGTGCCGATGATTGGCACGCCGGCTCTTTCCAGGTCGCGCGCCAGCTTCAGCGGCGTCTGACCGCCATACTGCACGATGACGCCCTCCGGCTTTTCCTTGTCGACGATCTCGAGCACGTCCTCCAGCGTCACCGGCTCGAAATACAGGCGGTCCGAGGTGTCGTAATCGGTCGATACCGTCTCAGGATTGCAGTTGACCATGATGGTTTCGAAGCCATCTTCGCGCAGTGCCAGCGCGGCGTGCACGCAGCAGTAATCGAACTCGATGCCCTGCCCGATGCGATTCGGCCCGCCACCGAGCACCATGATCTTGCGCTTCGTCGTCGGCGGCGCCTCGCACTCGTCTTCATAGGTTGAATACAGGTAGGCCGTGGTGGTGGCGAATTCCGCGGCGCAGGTGTCCACGCGCTTGTAGATCGGCCGCACGCTGAGCGCGCGGCGGCGTTCGCGCACCGCCTGCTCGGTGGACTTGAGCAGCTTGGCGAGCCTGCGGTCGGAGAAGCCCTTGCGCTTGAGTTCGCGCAGGCGCACGGCGTCGAGGTCCCCGAGGCCAATGTCGTCAAGCACCATTTCGGTATCGACGATGTCCTTGATCTGCGCGAGGAACCACGGATCGATGTGCGTCAGCGTGTGCACCTCCTCGATCGAGAACCCGTTCTCGAAGGCGTCACCGACGAACCAGATGCGGTCCGGTCCCGGTTCGCCCAGTTCCGTTTCGATGGCTTCGCGGTCTGTGGTTTTCTGGTTCAGACCGTCGACACCGACTTCCAGCCCGCGCAGCGCCTTCTGGAACGACTCCTGGAAGGTGCGCCCGATCGCCATCACCTCGCCCACGGACTTCATCTGGGTGGTCAGCCGGTCATTGGCCTGCGGGAATTTCTCGAAGGCAAAGCGCGGCACCTTGGTGACGACATAGTCGATGGTCGGCTCGAACGAGGCCGGCGTGGCGCCGCCGGTGATCTCGTTCCTCAGTTCGTCGAGCGTATAGCCGATCGCCAGCTTTGCCGCGATCTTGGCAATCGGGAACCCGGTGGCTTTCGACGCCAGCGCCGAGGACCGGCTGACGCGTGGATTCATCTCGATAACGATCATTCTGCCGTCCGCCGGGTTGATCGCGAACTGCACGTTCGAGCCGCCGGTATCCACGCCAATCTCGCGCAACACCGCGATCGAGGCGTCGCGCAGGATCTGGTATTCCTTGTCGGTCAGCGTCTGCGCGGGGGCCACGGTGATGGAATCGCCCGTATGCACGCCCATCGGGTCGAGGTTCTCGATCGAGCAGACGATGATGCAGTTGTCCTTGTGGTCGCGGACAACCTCCATCTCGAACTCCTTCCAGCCGATCAGCGACTCCTCGATCAGCAGTTCCTTGGTCGGCGAAGCCTCCAGCCCGCGCTCGCAGATGGCGACGAATTCCTCGCGGTTGTAGGCGATGCCGCCGCCGGCGCCGCCCAGCGTGAAGGACGGCCGTATCACCACTGGATAGCCGATCGCCGCCTGCACCTGCAGCGCCTCTTCCATGGAGTGCGCCATGGTCGAGCGCGCGCTGGCCAGCCCGATGCGGGTCATGGCCTTCTTGAACTTCTCGCGATCCTCGGCCTTGTCGATCGCCTCTTTCTTGGCGCCGATCAGCTCGACGTCGTATTTTTCCAGCACCCCGTGCTTGGCCAGGTCGAGCGCGCAATTGAGCGCCGTCTGCCCGCCCATGGTGGGCAGCAGCGCATCCGGCCGCTCCCTGGCGATGATGGCCTCCACCACCTGCCAGTTCACCGGCTCGATGTAGGTGACATCGGCCATTTCCGGGTCGGTCATAATGGTGGCCGGGTTGGAATTCACCAGCACCACCCGGTAGCCCTCGTCGCGCAGCGCCTTGCAGGCCTGGGCCCCGGAATAGTCGAATTCGCAGGCCTGGCCGATCACGATCGGACCGGCGCCGATGATGAGGATGGTCTTGAGGTCGTTGCGCCTAGGCAT
>VGEJ01000332.1 GCA_016869335.1 Alphaproteobacteria bacterium
GCGGCCGACGTCCTCGTGCTCACCGTGCCGTTTGCGCATCACGACGCGCTCCTGGAGATGATCCGGCCGTACGCCGCGGGCAAGATCGTCGTCGATGCCACCGTGCCCCTTGTACCGCCACGGGTTTCGACCGTGACGGTGCCGCCGGAGGGCTCGGCCGCGCAGATCGCCCAGGCCCGCCTCGGCGATCGGGCCCGGGTCGTTGCCGCCTTCCACAATGTTGCCGCCGCGCATCTCGCCGACCTCAATCACGCCATCGACTGCGATGTCCTGGTGTGCGGCGATGACGAGGCGGCCCGTGATGAAGTGGTGCGCCTGGTCGAGCTGGCGGGGCTCCGCGGACTCCACGCCGGCCCACTCGCCAACGCCACGGCTGCGGAGGCACTCACCGCCGTCCTCATCTTCATCAACCGGCGCTACAAGGTGCCGGGGGCTGGCGTTCGCATCACGGGGCTGCCCGGCAGCGGGTCGACCGGGTGACCGCGCGCCTAGAACTGGTGGCGCTGCCGGCCATTCCCCTGGTGCGCCCGGGCGACGATTTGGGCCGGACGATCGCCACAGCCGCTGAGGCGACCGCCCTGCTGCTGCGCGATGGCGACATCGTCGTGGTGGCACAAAAGATCGTGTCGAAGGCCGAGGGCCGCTACGTCGATCTCGCGACCGTCACGCCGACGGCCGAGGCGCGCGGCCTCGCCGAAACCGCATCAAAGGACCCCCGAGTCGTGCAACTCATCCTGGATGAATCGACGGCGGTGCTGCGTAGCCGGCCCGGGGTGATCGTCGTCATCCATCGCCTTGGCGTCGTCCTCGCCAACGCCGGGATCGACGCCTCGAACGTGGAGCCGGCCGCCGGCTCCGAGCGGGTGCTGCTGCTGCCTGCGGATCCCGATGCCTCGTGCCGGCGGCTCCGCTCAGCACTCCGCGCGCTCACCGGCGCCAATGTTGCGGTGATCATCAATGACAGCGTCGGGCGCGCTTGGCGCCAAGGCACGATCGGAACCGCGCTCGGCGCGGCCGGGCTGCCGGCGCTCCTCGACCTGCGCGGGAGACCCGACATCTTCGGCCGTCCGCTCGCCATTACCCAGGTCGGGCTGGCCGACGCCCTCGCTGCCGCCGCTTCCCTCATTCAGGGCGAAGCCGACGAGCGGCGTCCCGTGGTGGTCATCCGCGGACTGGAAGCGAGGGGTCCCGAGATGGCTGCCGCCGGCCTCCTCCGTCCCGCGGCGGAAGACCTGTTCCGATGAGGTCGGGGCGGGTGATCGCATTGTCGGGCGGTGTCGGCGGGGCCAAACTGGCTCTCGGCTTAGCCCATTCCTTGCCCGCCGAAGAGCTGCTCGTCGTCGTCAACACCGGCGATGACTTCGAGCATCTCGGGCTCGCCATCTGCCCCGACATCGACACGCTCGTCTACACTCTCGCCGGCCTCGACAACCCGGAGACCGGTTGGGGCCGTGCGGGCGACACCGGCGCGTGCATGGCCGCGCTGGCGGCGCTGGGCGGCGAGACTTGGTTCTTTCTGGGCGATGGTGATCTGGCAATGCACCTCGAGCGCACGCGGCGGCTGGGCGCGGGCGAGCGCTTGAGCGAGGTCACCGCTGACCTCGCGCGCCGGCTGGGTGTGGGAGCGCTAATCGCGCCCATGAGCGATGACACAGTACGGACGATGGTCAGGACGACGGCGGGCGAGCTGTCGTTCCAGCACTATTTCGTCCGCGAGCGGTGCCGCCCGGCGGTCACCGGATTCCACTTCGCCGGCGCCGAGCGGGCGCGGCCCGAACCGCGCCTGATGCAGGCGCTGGCCGAGGGTACCGCGCGCGGCATCGTGCTTTGCCCATCCAATCCCTTCATCAGCCTCGATCCGATCCTCGCGCTCCCAGGCGTCCGCGCAGCATTGGCGACCACGGCGCGGCCGGTCGTCGCCGTGAGCCCGGTCGTCGCCGGGCGTGCGCTCAAGGGGCCGACCGTGAAGATGATGGACGAGCTCGACTTGCCCCGAGATGCGCTGACGGTCGCCAGCCGTTATCGCGACATTCTCGACGGCTTCGTGCTCGATACCGCGGACGCCGCGCTGGCGGAGGCGGTCAGCGCGATGGGGATCGAGCCCATGGTCGCGGCCACCGTGATGACGACGCGCGCTGACCGCATCGCCCTGGCGCGCGCCGTGATTGGCCTCCTGGACCGACTGCGCGCGGCCCCGTGACCGGCATGGAAAGCGCTGCCGGCGCCACTGTGCTACAACACGGCGGGCCGCACGCCCGGTGATGCGGCACGGCATTGGGGGGTGCCCGATGTGGGCGGTCCTGCCCGTCAAGGACCTGGCGAGCGCCAAGCAGCGCCTGCGCGGCGTTCTCACCCCGGACGAGCGCCAAGGACTCGCCCGCGCGATGTTGCGCGATGTTCTCGCGGCGCTATGCGGCGTCGCCGATCTCGGCGGGATCGTCGTGGTCACGCGCGATCCGGTGGTCGCGGATCTCGCCGGCGCGCGTGGTGCTCGTATCATGTCCGAGGCGGAGAGCAGCGGCCAGTCCGCGGCCGTCGGCGCGGCCGCCGCGCGCCTAGACGCCGAGGGCGCGAGCGGGCTGATCGCCGTGCCCGGCGATGTTCCCTTGATCGGCGCGGCCGACGTCGCCCGCGTGCTGGCTGCGCACGCGGCGGCCCCGGCGGTGACGCTCGTTCCCGCGCGAGACCGGAGGGGGACCAACGCGCTGGTCGCTTCGCCGCCGCACGTCGTTCCGTTCGGCTTCGGCCCCGACAGCTTCGTCCGCCACCAAGCCGCCGCCCGCGCCGCCGGCATCACGCCCGCGGTCGTCACGGTGCCCGGCCTTGCCCTCGATATCGATGATCCGGCCGATCTGCACGCGCTCATCGCGGCGGGTGCGCGCGGTCACACGGGGCGCTATCTCGCGGACAGCGGCATCGCCGGCCGCCTGGCCGTCGCGGCGGGGGAGCGCGGCGCCGCGCACGTAGCGGCGCGGAGCGCATGAGCGCGCTCGTCCACCTGCAGGCCGAGCTCGCCGATGGTGGCGAGCCCAGTCCC
>VGEJ01000333.1 GCA_016869335.1 Alphaproteobacteria bacterium
AATGTCATCGCGCCCCCACGCCGTGTCCAGGCCGTTGACCCGAATCACGACCTCGCGCCCACCGTAGTAGCCGCGGGCGGCCGCCGCGGCACATACGCGCTGACGCGCCTCGGGCTTGGCGTCGGGCGCCACCGCGTCCTCGAGATCGAGAATCAAACCATCTGCCGGCAGCGTGCGTGCCTTCTCGAGCGCGCGCTCGTTCGACCCCGGCATGTAGAGTACGCTGCGGCGCGGGCGGGCGGTGGCGGCCATGATGAACCCTCTGGCGTGCGCTCAGAAATGCTAGGGCTGCCAGCGGCGCAGGCCCGACGGCAGCGCGAGGCGGCGCCACATCCCCTGCAGGTCGGCGACCAGCCCGTTCGCTGTCACAAGGCGGGCGAGATCGGCCGCAGCGAACGCGCGGTAGGGCTCGTGCGCCACCGCGCCGAGCACGCAATCGTACCCCCCTAGCGTGGTGAGCGGGCCCTGCAGCGCGATGGTGTACTCGCGCAAGGCCTCGGCGGGATCGGCGAGCGGATCGTGAACGTCGACCGTATGGCCGCGCTGCTGCAGCCCCTTGATGACATCGACCACCTTGGCGTTGCGCAGGTCGGGCACGTTCTCCTTGAACGTCAGCCCGAGTACCAGCACGCGGCCCTTGTCCTGACCGAGTGCCTGATGGAGACGGTCCGCCACGTACTCGCCCATGCCGTCATTGATCCGCCGGCCGGCGAGGATGACCTCCGGCTGGTGGCCGACCTGCACCGCCTTGTGCGCGAGGTAGTAGGGGTCGACGCCGATGCAGTGCCCGCCGACGAGGCCCGGGCGGAAGGGCAGGAAGTTCCACTTGGTGGCGGAGGCGTCGAGCACCTCGAACACCGATATGCCGAGGCGCTCGAAGATCATCGTCACCTCGTTGATGAAAGCGATGTTGATGTCGCGCTGCGCGTTCTCGATGATCTTCGCCGCTTCGGCGGTCTTGATGCTAGCCGCCACGAACACGTCACTGCCGTTGACCGCGCCGTAGACCATGCCGAGCTTCTGGGCGACGGCCGGCGTCTGGCCAGACACGACCTTGGTGATCTTGTCGACCGTGTGCACCTTGTCGCCCGGGTTCATGCGCTCGGGCGAGTAGCCGAGGAAGAAATCGACGCCGCACCGGAGTCCCGAGGCGTCGGCGAGCAGCGGGCCGCACACCTCCTCGGTCACGCCGGGGTAGACCGTGCTCTCGAGCACGACGATGGCGCCCGCACGCAAACGCCGCCCTACGGTACGGCAGGCCGCTCTCACCGCCCCGAGATCCGGCAGGTGATCGTCATCGACCGGGGTCGGCACGGTGATGATGAAGATGTCGGCGCCGGCGATCTCGGCATCGTCAGCGGTCAGCTGCAAGCGCGTCGAATCCAGGGCACCACGCGTGACCTCATTGGTGCGGTCGTGGCCCTCGGCCAGCTCGTTGACGCGGCCGCGATCGATATCGAAGCCGACGACGTCGAACGGCCGGGCGAGAGCGAGGGCGAGCGGCAGGCCGACGTAGCCGAGGCCGATGACGGCGATCCGGGGCGATGGGGACATGCGGGAAACCGGGGCTGGGTGACCTGTTGGTACAAAGCCCCCTCGGCGATGTCAACGATGGCGGTCACAGGCGCTGTGGCGGCGGCGAGGAGCCCGTATGATCGCGCCATGCAGCGCCCCCGGCTCCTGTTCGTGTTGGCCGACGCACCGTTTTTCGTCACCCACCGGCTCTCGCTCGCGGTAGCGGCCAAGGTCCGTGGCTTCGAGGTCCACGTCGCGCTGCCCGTGGAGCCGGCGCCGCTCGCGGTCATGATCGAGCACGGCCTCGTGGTGCACGACCTGCCGCTCGAGCGCGGCGGACAGAGCCTCTGGCGGGAGCTGCGGCTGATCGTCGCGCTCGCCCGATTGATGCGGGCGCTGCGGCCGCGGCTGGTGCACCTGGTCAGCCTAAAGCCGGTGATCTTCGGCGGGCTGGTCGCCCGCCTGTCCGGAGTTCCGGCGGCGCTTGCCGTCACCGGCCTTGGCCATCTGTTTCTGCGCCACGGGCTGGGCACGATGGTCACGCGTAGCGTCGTGAAGCGACTCTATCGGTTTGCGCTGCACAATCCGCGGAGCCGCGCGATCTTCCAGAACCCCGACGATCTGGTGCTGTTCAGCGCCGCGGGCCTGGTCCCACTCGCGCGTGCGGTGCTGATCAAGGGCACCGGAGTGGATACCGCGCGCTTCGCGCCCGAACCAGAGCCGCCGGGCGTGCCGGTGGTGATGTTCCCGGCTCGCGTCCTCGGCGATAAGGGGGTGAACGAGTTCGTCGGTGCCGCCCGCCTCTTGCGGGCCACGGGGGTTGCCGCCCGCTTCGTTCTCGTCGGCCGCACCGATCCGCACAACCCGACCGATGTCGGCGAAGCCGGCATCCGGCGCTGGGAGAGCGAGGGTGTCGTGGAGTGGTGGGGGTTCCAGACCGATATGCCGGCCATGCTCAACCGAGCTGCCATCGTGTGCCTGCCGTCCTACATGGAAGGGCTCCCGCGCGTGTTGATCGAGGCGGCCGCGTGCGGGCGGCCGATCGTGACCGCGGCCGTGCCGGGGTGCCGCGAGATCGTGCGCGATGGCGAAAATGGGCTGCTCGTCCCGGCGCGTGACGCGGCCGCCACCGCCGCGGCGCTCGGCAGCCTGATCGCCGACCCGGCGTTGCGCCGGCGCTTCGGCGCACGCGGCCGGGCCATCGCGCTTGCTGAGTACACGGAGGCGCGGGTCACCGCGGCGACCCTTGCCGTCTACGACGCGGTGCTCGCCGAGGCTGCCTCGGCTTGACGTGGTCCGCGCTGGGGCAGCGCCGTACGACGGTCACACCCGCGCGGTCGCCGCCCCGGTCCTGTAGCCGCTGTCACGCCCCCGCGGTGGCGCTGCGTGACAGCGGCTACCGCGACGGGCACGCCGCCGCCCTACATTGAGTCCAGTACGACACGGGGTGGCAGATGAGCCAGTTGCAACATCGGGCTCGGCGCGTGCGCGGTCAGCCCCAGTCGGCA
>VGEJ01000334.1 GCA_016869335.1 Alphaproteobacteria bacterium
CAGCGGCCAGCTCGGGGTCGCGGTGGCCACGGCGGCGCCGGCGGTCGGCGCTTACTGCCCGTTCGCCCGCGCCCGCGTCGGCGCGGTGTCGTCACAGTCGTGGTGCAATCCCTACCTCGCCTACGATGGCCTCGACCTCATGGCGCGGGGCACGGGTGCCCAGGAGGCGTGCGACAAGCTCCTGGCAGCGGACCCCAAGCGCGAGACGCGCCAGATCGGCTTCGTCGATGCCATCGGCGGAAGCGCCGCCTATACCGGCACCGCGTGCATCCCCTGGTGCGGCCACATCACGGGCGCCAACTTCGCGGCGCAGGGCAATCTCCTGATGGGCGCGGGCTGCGTCGAGGCGATGGCCGAGACGTTCCAGCGGACCGCGCCGCTCGCGCTCGTCGAGCGGCTGATCGCGGCACTCGAGGCGGGCCAGGCCCAGGGCGGCGATTCGCGGGGCAAGCAATCGGCCTCGGTGCTCGTGGTGCACATCGAGCGCTACCCGCTCATCGATCTCCGCGCCGATGAGCACCGCAATCCGATCAACGAGCTGCGCCGCATCTATGAGATCGCGAAGTACCAGAGCCTGCCGTTCATTGCCCAGATGCCGACACGCGACAACCCGCTCGGCTCCTTCGGTGACGACATGCGCTGGAGCATGAGCGTCGCGCCGACCTACCGGCCCGGCGGCGGCGGCGGCCTGCCATAGTGAACGATACGCTGTTGCGAAGGGGGTCCGGGTGACGAGTGCGCCGACGCTCTGCATCGCCGACCTCACGATCGAGTTCGCGAGCCGGCGCCGCCTCGCACGTGTCGTCGACAGCGTGAGCCTGGAGGTGTGGCCCGGCGAGATCGTCGGCCTGATCGGCGAGTCCGGTAGCGGCAAGACGATGACCGCGCTCTCGGTGCTCGGCCTCTTGCCACGCCGCGCTCGGCTGTCGTCTGGCACCATCAGCCTGGGCGGCGATCCGCTGGCGGCGAAGTCCGAGCACGAGATGCGGCGCATTCGCGGCCGGCGCGTGGCCCTCATTCCGCAGGACGCCCTGCGCGCGCTCAACCCAGTCATGCGGGTCGACGCGCAGGTCGGCGAGCCCTACGAGATCCATCGCAGCATGGGCTGGGACGAAGCGCGCCGGCGGGCGGTCGACCTCCTCGATTCGGTCCACCTGCCGCAACCCAAGCTGCGCGCCCGCGAGTATCCGCATCAGTTTTCCGGCGGGATGCAGCAGCGCGCGATGATCGCGATGGGCTTGGCGCTCGAACCCGAGCTGCTCATCTGCGACGAGCCGACCACGGCGCTCGACGTCACCGTCCAGGCACAGGTGCTCAAGCTCCTGCGCGAGATCCGCGACACCCATGGCACGGCGATCTTGTTCATCACCCACGATCTCGGTGTCATCGCCGAGCTGTGCGACCGGGTCTACGTGATGTACGCGGGCGCCATCCTCGAAGCGGCGCCGGTGGCGGAGCTGTTCGCGCGACCGCGCCACCCCTACACCCAGGCCCTCCTGCGCTCGACCCCGACGGTGCGGTCCGTGCAGGCCGAGCTGATGTCGATCCCGGGGCAGATTCCGTCGCCGTTCGAGCTTCCGGCAGGCTGCCGCTTCGCTGATCGCTGCCCGCGTCGCCATGAGCGATGCGCGGCCGAGCCGGCGCTGCCCGCCGCCGCTCTCAATCACGTGGCGCGCTGCTGGCTCGCGGACGCGCACGATGACTGAACCGCTCGTGTACTGCGAGGCCGTGTCGAAGGTCTACCGTACCGGCGGCCTACCGTGGCGGCGCCAGACGGTACAGGCGGTCGCCGAGGTGAGCCTCACGGTGTTGCCGGGCGAGACGCTGGGTGTGGTGGGCGAGTCGGGCTCGGGCAAGTCGACGCTGCTGCGCTTGATGTTGCGGCTGGTCCGGCCGAGCGGCGGGCGCGTGCTGTTCGAGGGCGACGACCTCGCGACCCTGCCGGCCGCAGCAATGCGGGCGCGGCGCCGCCGCATGCAGGCGGTGTTCCAGGACCCGACGTCATCGTTCAATCCGCGCCAGTCGATCGGGACCGCGCTGAGCGCTCCGCTCGAGGTGCACGGCATCGGCGACCGGCGGGCGCGGCGCCGGAAGGTGGTCGAGGCACTCGATCGGGTCGGGCTCAATGCGAGCTTCGCCGAGCGCTTCCCGCATCAGCTCTCGGGCGGGCAGCGCCAGCGCGCCGCGATCGCCCGCGCCATCATCCTGGAGCCGGCGCTGGTGCTGGCCGATGAGCCGACCTCGGCCCTCGACGTCTCGGTGCAGGCGCAGATCCTCAACCTGTTCAAAGAGACCAAGCGCGATCTCGGGTTAACCTATGTGTTCGTGAGCCACAACCTCGGCGTGATCCGCTACGTCAGCGACCGGGTGGCCGTGATGTATCGCGGCCGGGTGGTCGAGCTGGGGAGCGCCGAGGAGGTCTTCGTTCGGCCCCGGCACGAGTACACCCGGGCCCTGCTCGCCGCGGTGCCAGAGGCGGACCTGGCAGGGCGCCGAGCCGCGGCGCCGGTCGAGGCAGCCGTCGCGGCGCGGTAGTCGCCGTTCCCGTCCGACACCTCGGCGCTATCGACGGCTCATCGGCGCGTTGGCGTTCCTTGGGCGGCCTCGCGTTGCGCCTGCTCCATGCCGGCGTGGGCCAGCGCCAGCCCCGCCATCATGGCGCCGAGCGCGCACCAGATCCAAGCACTCAACCGCTCATTGAACAGCGCGAAGGCCCACAGGAAGCCGGCCGCGACGATCACATAATTGATCTGCGCGGCGTGAATCGGGCCGGCCCGGCGCGCTACCTCGAGGACCACGAGGAACGTGACGACCTGGGAGGCCGTCGCCCAGGCGAGCGCGCCGAGCGCGGCATCCGGCAGGTGCCAGAAGCCTGAGAGGCCCTCGGTCGCCACCATGATCGGGAACACGATCGCCGCCGCCGCGAGCTGCAGTCCGCACGCCAGCGCCGGCGTGCTCGCTTCGGGCGGGCGCAGGTAAGCCAAGATCAGGTTGTTGCCGCCAACCGAGATCGGAACCA
>VGEJ01000335.1 GCA_016869335.1 Alphaproteobacteria bacterium
GCACTGGGTGCGCGAGCGCGGCGACCTCACGCTAGAACAAGCCGTGCAGTCGGTCACCAGCCGCGCCGCCGACCTCTACCGCATCAAGGACCGCGGCCGGCTGGTGCCGGGCGCCTGGGCCAACATGATCCTGTTCGAATTCGCGAGCGTCGGCAGCAACAGCAGCGGCATCTCGATCTGTGTGAGCGCCATGCTTCTCAGTTAAGTAGTACAGATCGAGCAAACGCCAGTACGCGAGATCTTCAGCGTCCGACAGGCTACGGGAGCTGGAGGAACTTATGCACCGTTATCGCCTGACCTCGGCCCGTTGAACGCCGGGGCGAAAACCCGGGCGCTGACTCAACAACGCCTCAGCGCAGCCAACAATGCCCATCACAGCCTTCGACCGGTTGTTAGCCCGCCTGCCGCCTCGGCCTTCTCGCATTGCAGCAGCACGGCTGCTCACGCCGCCTTGAGATACAGGTACTTCTGAAACTGCGCGAATATCCGGCCGATCTCCTCCGCTGCCCCCAACATACCAGAGCACGTATTGGATTTTCATGTTCCGCCCTGAAGCTCAAGCTTTGCAGGGACGCAGGTCGGTGCGCAACGGCGCGCCTGTCGCCTGCGCGAAAGCATTCACCACGCGCCCGCTGATGGCGTACTGCGACTTTGCCGACTGGGTGGCGTCAACGCCGATGAAGGTATTGACCCCGACGACGCGGCCGCAGGCATCGACCAGCGGCCCGCCCGAGTTGCCCCTGGCAATCTCGGCAGTGTGCAGGACAAGCGGCACGCCGGCGCTGCTGTTCTGCAGCGATTGCACTGAGCCCTGCGTGAGGTTCAGGTCGGGCGCCGCGGACATGTCGCCGCGGATCAGGCGCTCGAAGCTCGGATCCTTTTCAACGACGAGCCCGGGATAGCCCGCCGCTGCCACGTAGGCGAGCTTGGTGATCTGGGGCCCGACCTCGAGCGTGCCGGGCGCCGAGCCCGTGTCCATGCGTACCAGGGCGAAGTCAGGCAGGCCTACATCCGAGCTGCGCGTCGCGCGCACCACGGTGGCGCGGCGCACGGAGGCAAGCCGCCGACTCACAAGATACACGCGACCCTCGGGAGCTCCCTCGATCACGTGGCGGTTGGTGATGAGTAGGTTCTCGGTCACGAAAAACCCGGATCCCAGGCCAAGCCCCTTGCCGCCAGTGACCACGACCAGGGCGGTGGCCCGCTCAAGCCGTTCTAGGAGCGCCTCCTTGGAGAGCGCCGGCACCGGCTCGCCGGTGGCCTCGGCCGCCGGAGGCGCGATCGGTTTTCCGGTCGCGCCCGGCGCCGCCGAGACTGGCCCGGGCTTGGCTGTGATCTCGCGAAGGGCTTCGCCCGGCCTGCACATCGGCATCTCGCGCGGCTTGATCGAGGCGATCTCCTGGGTGAGCGACTTTTCGCGCAGCTGCAGGGCGGCGAGCTCCGCCTCGCGGGGGCCGCGCTGGCTTTCGCTCAGCACACGCTGCCACAGCATCCATCCCAGCACCGCAAGCAGGGCGAGCAGCAGCAGGATGCTCACGATAATGGCCAGACGCCGGCCGGCCGGCGGTGGCCGAACTGCGGAATCGACGCTCATGCGACCATGCCCCTTGAGGAACGCGTAGTATAAGGCCGACAAGGCGCCCCGCATCGGAGGCGCCGCGGGGGGTTAGGGCTTGGCTCAGGCAGTCGCAAAAACGGGCGCCGCGCAGGGACAGGCCCTGAGCGTGAGTGGGCTGGACGTGGTGCTGGCGCACGAGGAAATCGTCGCGATCGTGCGCAGCCGCCTCGGGCAGAACCACGCCGACCTGCTGGCGCAGCCACGCCGGGCGGCCGACGGTGGTGTCGGCTGGTACACGAACCTCTCCGGCAGCGTCATGCCGGTCAGCCAGCTGCAGAGCGAGGAGCGCGAGCGCGTCGCCAAGCGGGCCGCGCAGATGCTCGCGGACCTGCGCAGCCTGGGCGAGGCGATGAAATCGGAGGGGCCGGCGACAGTGCTGGTCGGGCAGATGCTCGAGTCGGCCGTGCGCACGCCCGCGGGCGACTGGCTGTACGTGGTCGGTGGCAAGCCGGTGCTGGTGCTCTGGGGCCACGCCGATGCGCCAGCCTCGGGAGAAGTGCCGCCGGTGGCGTCGCGCGCTGCGGCGCCCGCGGCCTTCGCGGCAAAGCCCGGTGCCGCTGCAATAGCAGCCGGCGCGCCGGCCGCGTCTTCCGGCGGATGGCGCCGGCCGACCTGGCTGTGGCTAATTCCGCTCGCGTTGTTGCTGGCGCTGTTCGCGCTGCTCTACTGGGGCAAGCCCTGGCAGGGCAGGAGCGCGGACGAGTTCGCCGACCAGATCGCCGCGGCGCAGGGACGAAACCGCGAGCTCGAGGCCGAGCTTGCCAAGCGCAAGGGGCCCCAGCGCGAGTTCATGTGCGTGCCTGAGCCGCAGGCGCCGCCGCTCGAGGATAAGAAGGCGGAGGAGTTGCCCAAGCCGCCGGCTGGGCCGCCTCCCGCGCCGAAGAAGGCAGAACCCGCGCTGGCACCCGCGCCGAAAGCCGAGGCGCCGCCGCCACAAAAGGCCGAACCGAAGGCGGAGACGCCCTCTGTGCCGCCGCCGGTGGCAAAGAAGGGCGACTGCAAGTCGCGTGGCCCGGGTGACGAGCCCGAGGTGATCCTGATCGTTGATGCCTCCGGGTCGATGAACAAGCCCTTCGACGGTGCGGACACTCGCCTGGACGCCGCCAAGCGCGCAGCCGACTCGATGATCCGCGGGCTGCCGGGGGACGTCGACGTGGCGCTGATCGACTTCGACGACTGCGGCAAGGTGCGGCGCGACAAGTTCTATAAGCCGAGCGAGCGCGGCTCGCTGATCAGCGAGATCCGCGCCCTCAAGCCGCGCGCCGGCACACCGCTTGCGGAGGCGATCCAGCGCTCAGGCTCGGTCGCCTCGACCAGCGCGGACGCGGTGGTCGTCGTCGTGAGCGACGGCGACGACTCCTGCGGCGGCGACCCGTGCCG
>VGEJ01000336.1 GCA_016869335.1 Alphaproteobacteria bacterium
GGCGAGCGCGGCGCCGCACCCGCGCGCGGCGCGGCGAGCGGTCCGACGAGGGCGGCGAGCTGTTCGGCGGTGATGGCGCCGGGACGCAGCAGCGCCGGGGCCGGCCCGCTGAGATCGATCACCGTCGACTCAATGCCGATGGTGCACGGGCCGTCGTCGAGGATGAGCGCCACGCGGTCGCCCATCTCCTCGAGTACGTGCTGCGCCGTGGTCGGACTGACCCGCCCCGACCGATTGGCGCTCGGCGCCGCGATCGGCCGGCCGGACGCGGCCAGCAGGCCTTGGGCGATCGGGTGAGCGGGGGCGCGGAGCGCGATCGTGTCGAGACCGGCGCAGGCAAGGAGCGAGACGGGGCAGCGATCCTGCCGCCGCACCACCAGCGTCAGCGGGCCGGGCCAGAACGCGGCCGCCAGCGCTCGCCCCGGCGCAGCGAACACACCGAGGCGTTCCGCTGCGGCCTGATCGAGCACGTGGACGATCAGCGGGTTGAAACGTGGCCGGTCCTTGACTGCGAAGACCGCCGCTACCGCCGAGTCGTTGGTGGCATCCGCGCCGAGCCCGTAGACCGTCTCGGTGGGAAAGGCGACCAGCCGCCCGCCGCGGATGAAGGCAGCCGCTTCGGCGATCGCCCGATCGTCGGCCTCGCGTACGACACCTTCCGGCATGCCGCCGCTTTTAGCTCAGCACCGGGCCGCTGCCCAGCCTAGGCTTCGGTTCCGCCGAACAGCGCCTTGAGATAGCTGTGCTGAAGGTCGGTCAGCGTGCGCGAGATGTCGGCGAGATCCTGGCCGATCCGCTCTGCCATGGCGAGGGAGTCGTCGATGTACTGATCGGTCGGCTCGGCCCAGCGCTGGGTCATGTTCATCAGCGCCACGTAGGTGGCACGGTCGTGCGCCTTTTTGCTTCCCCGTAGACGCTCGATGTGGAAGAGGAGGAACTCGAGACTTTCCTGTGCCGAGAGCATATTAACCTCGTGCAACGTCGGGGAAACGATATCGCGCTAAGCTTAGTGATTGATGAAGGACGGCGCGATTGCACCGCCATGGTCTGCGTACTAGGTTGCGCCGCGGCCGTGTCGATGTCACGCCGGCCGCTCGGAGGCATGCTTGACGGCCTATCTGCCGCCGCTCCGCGAGCTCCGCTTCCTCGTGACCGAGGTCGGCGAGGCGCCGGCCCTGCCCGGCTCCGACGACCTCGACAGCCCCTCTGTCGAGGTTATCAACGCGATTCTGGAGCAGGCCGGGCGGCTTGCCGCCGATGTGTTGGCACCGCTCAACCGCACGGCCGATCGCCATGGCGCCCGGCTCGAGGGCGGCGCGGTCCGCACCCCAGAGGGTTTCCGCGCCGCATACCGCGCCTTCGTGGACGGCGGCTGGAACGCGGTTCCGTTTCCCCGCTCGATCGGCGGCCAGGGGCTACCGTGGACGCTCACGCTCGCTCTGTTCGAGATGTGGGAGGCGGCCTGCCTGTCGTTCAGCCTGTGCCCCACGCTGAGCCAGGCGGCGATCGAGTGTTTGTCCCAATACGCCCCGCCCGATGTGCGCTCGCGCTACCTCCCCAAGCTCATCAGCGGGGAATGGAGCGGCACGATGAACCTGACCGAGCCGCAGGCCGGTTCGGATCTCGGCGCCATCCGGATGCGGGCGGACCGCGAGGGCGACCACTACCGCCTGGCCGGGAGCAAGATCTTCATCACCTACGGCGATCACGACCTCGCCGAGAACATCCTGCACGTCGTGCTGGCGCGCGTTTCCGGCGCCCCACCCGGCGTCCGCGGCCTGAGCTGCTTCCTGGTGCCCAAGCGGCTGGTCGCGGCGGACCGCTCGCTCGGCGCCATCAACGATGTGCGGCCGGTGGCGATCGAGCACAAGCTCGGCATCCACGGCAGCCCGACGCTGGTCATGGCCTATGGCGACGAGGGCGGGGCCGTCGGCTACCGGCTCGGCGAGGAGAATGCCGGCGTCGCGGTCATGTTCACGATGATGAACAACGCGCGCCTGCTGGTCGGCCTCGAGGGCGTGGCGCTCGCCGAGCGCGCCTACCAGCAGGCGCTGCGGTACGCGCGCGGCCGCGTGCAGGGCCGCGGCGCCACCGCGGACGCCGTGGCCGTCGTCGAGCACCCGGATGTACGCCGCATGCTGATGACAATGCGGGCGGAGACCGAAGCGGCGCGCGCGCTCGCCCACCTCGCCGCCGGCGCCCTCGACCGCTCCCGGCGGGCCGCAGACCCTGCGATGCGCGCCACCGCCGCCCGGCGGGTCGAGCTCCTAACGCCGATCGTCAAAGCATTCTGCTCCGACACCGGGGTCGCCGTCACCTCGCTGGCGCTGCAGGTCCACGGCGGCATGGGCTACATCGAGGAGACCGGCATCGCCCAACACTACCGAGACGCTCGCATCGTCCCGATCTATGAGGGCACGAACGGTATCCAGGCGCGCGACTTGGTGGGCCGCAAGCTCGGGCAGGATGGTGGTGCGGCGGCACGGGCACTGGTCCAAGAGGTGCGCGGGATGCGCGAAGAGCTGATCTCGCGGCGCGCCGGGCAGCTTGGCGGTCTCGACCGCGAACTCGGCATCGTCGGTGCGGCGCTGGCATCGGCCACCAGTGCGCTCGAGACCGCGACCTCCTGGCTGATCGAGGCGCTGAACGACGAGCCGCGGGCGGCGCTGGCGGGGGCCACGCCGTACCTCCGCCTGTGCGGCACCGTGATCGGCGGCTACGGCCTCGCCAAGGGAGCGCAGGTTGCGGCGCGGCGCATCACCGAGGGCAGCAACGATCCGTTCTACCGCGCCAAGATCGCAACGGCGCGGTTCTTCGCCGAGCAGATCCTGCCACCGGCGGCGGCGCTGCTCGGGCCGATCACCCGTGGCGTCGAAGGGCTGTACGGGATTGCGCCAGAGCACCTGGAGCCCTGAGGGGGCGGGCGCCGCCCCGCCGGGCGCCGCCCCGACCGCCCTCGAGTACCCCGAGGCGGAGCCGCCGCCGA
>VGEJ01000337.1 GCA_016869335.1 Alphaproteobacteria bacterium
AGCGCTGGGATACCGCTCGTCAGCATCAGCGTGTCCTACTCTCGAACCCCTGAGGAAGCGGCCGGGCAAAGCAAAGCCGGCACCGCCGTGCCCGACAGTGCCACCCCTCCCCCGCCTTCAGAGCTGTTTGAGGTACTCTACTACAGCCCGCAGGTCGGATGGTACCTCTGATTCGAAATGGAGGCTCACGCCGGTCCGCGGATGGCGGAAACCAAGGCTTGCGGCGTGCAACGCCTGGCGCGGGAAGCGCGCGAGGACGGGGTCCACCCCCGCCCGGTGGCGGCGCGCGCCGTAGCGCGCGTCGCCTACCAGCGGGTGCCCAATGTGGGCGAGATGGACCCGGATCTGGTGGGTTCGCCCCGTGCCGAGGCGGCACGCGATCAGGCTGGCACGGTTCTCGTAGCTCGCGAGGACGCGGTAGCGCGTCACGGCCGGCTTGCCGCCCCTCCCCACCACGGCGAACCGTTTGCGGTCGCGCGGGTGGCGCCCGATGTTGCCGTGGATCGTGGCCTGCCGCGGCACAGGCACGCCCCAGACGAGGGCGAGGTAGCAACGCTCCACGGTGCGACCGGCGAACTGAGCGGCGAGACCACGGTGCGCGGCGTCGTTCTTGGCCGCCACCAGGACGCCGCTGGTGTCCTTGTCGAGGCGGTGCACGATGCCGGGACGGCGCTCCCCGCCGATCCCCGAGAGGCTCGCGCCGCAATGGGCGATCAAGGCATTCACGAGGGTGTGATCGGGGTTACCCGCCGCGGGATGGACGACGAGCCCGGCCGGCTTTTCGACCACGATCAGATCGGCGTCTTCGTAAAGGATGGTGAGCGCGAGGAGCTGCGGCTGGGGCGTCGCCGGCTCCGGGGCCGGCACGCGTACCACGATCCGCACGCCCGGTTTGACCCGGTAGGAGGGGTCTACTATCGTCTCCGCGCCGCAACGCACGCAGCCGGCCGCGATCAGCCGCTGGAGTCGGGTGCGTGACAGGTCGGGCACGGCGATCGCGAGAAAGCGGTCGAGCCGCTGGCCCGCCGCGCTGGCCGCGGCGGTCACCGTGTACAGGGTCTCGGGAGTTGCATCGCCCATGACGTTATCCCGGCCACAGCCTCCTTCGAGCGCCACCGCAACACTGGCGCCGAGTTCACGCGGCCTCAAGCTCATCGTCGTCGGCATGGGTGTGCTCATCCTGGTCGGCCTGGCAATTCTCGGCGCGGCCCTGTTCCAGCGCAGCCAGGGCGCGTTGTCCGGCAGCAACCAGGGCTTCGGCACCGCGAGCATCGCGCTGCCGCCCGGCGCCGCAATCGCCGTTGCCGCGACCGAGGGCAACCGCCTGATCCTGCGCGCACACATCGCACCGGATCACGAGGAACTCATCATCATCGATCTCAGGACCGGCCAGGAGAGCGGCCGCATCGCGCTGCGGTGGACCGCGTCCGCATCCCGCTAGCCGGGCTCAAGGCGATCGCCGACGCGGCCGAAGAGGCCTATCCGGCGGAGTGCTGCGGCCTTCTGGTAGGGGCGCGGGAGCGGCGCGGGTTTCACATTCGGCGCGTCGTGCCGAGCCGCAACGTGGCCCCCCCCGGCGTGCGCGACCGCTTCGAGATCGATCCCAGCCTGCGCCTCCGGCTCCAGCGCACGCTGCGCGAATCCGACGATGCCGTCATCGGCCTCTACCACTCGCATCCCGATGCCACCGCGCGACCCTCGGCGGTGGACCGAGCCTGTGCCTGGGAGCCGGAGCTGGTGTGGCTGATCACCGCGGTTGTCGCCGGGCAGGCGGTGGCGACGACGGCCCACCTTGCGGTGGAGTGCGAGGGCGCTTTGGTCTTTCGCGAGCTGCCGCTGGTGGCGCTCCGACGCCGGCGGACGCCGACCGCCACCCGATCGCGCGAGGGGACCCCGTGACCAGGAACTTCGATAGCGACTATGTCATGGGTGCCTGCCCCGAGATCCTGGCGGCGATCGTGCGGGCCAACGCGGGCGAGACGCTGCTCTACGGCCTCGATCAGTACAGCCAAGGCCTGGACGCACTCTACGGCGCGCTGTTCGGGACCGAGGTGCGGGTCTTTCCGGTGATCACCGGCACGGCCGCCAACGCCCTCTCCGTAGCCGCGCTGCTGCCGCCCTACGGCGCGGTCTATTGCCATGATGAGGCGCACATGATGGTGAGCGAGTGCGGCGCGCCTGAGTTCTACGGCGGCGGCGCCAAACTCGTGCCGCTGCCCGGCCGGCACGGCCGCATCGCGCCTGAGACACTGGCGGCCGCCCTCGACGAGGCCGGTTTCGGGCGGGTGCACTCGGTGCAGCCCGCCGCGCTCAGCATCAGTCAGCTCACCGAGGGGGGCACCGCCTACCGCCCTGCCAAGGTGGCGGCGCTGGCCGATATCGCCCACCGCCACGGCCTCAAAGTCCACATGGATGGCGCCCGCTTCGCCAACGCGGTCGCCCACCTCGGCTGCCGCCCGGCCGACATCACCTGGCGCGCCGGCGTCGACGTGCTCTCGCTCGGCGCGACCAAGAACGGCGCGTTGGCGGCAGATGCGGTCGTTTTCTTCGATCCGGCGCTGGCGGCGGCGTTCCCCTACCTGCGCAAGCGCGGCGGGCATCTCCTCTCGCGCGGCCGGGTGATCGCCTGCCAGCTCGAGGCGTACGCCCACAACGATCTGTGGCTCACCAACGCCCGCCACGCCAACGCCATGGCGGCACGCTTGTCGGCGGCGGTCGCCGGTGCGCCCGGCGTGGTGCAGGTCCACCCCTGCGAGGGCAATCAGCTCTTTCTATCGCTTGCCACGGCAGCGGTGGATGCGCTCGAGCGCGACGGCTTCGTGCTCCACCGCTTCCCCGAACCCGAAGGGCGCGTCCGCATCCGGCTGGTGACCGCGTTCAACACGACCGCGGCGGCGGTCGATGCGCTCGCCGCAGCGATCTGGTGCCGCGCCGGGTCGGCGGC
>VGEJ01000338.1 GCA_016869335.1 Alphaproteobacteria bacterium
CCGCAACGACCGCATCGGTGTCCTGATCGTAGGCGACCCAGACATCCACCAGATAGTGCGAGTACTCGCGCGTCATGTTGATCACGGTCGAGACCGCGCTGAGCGGGATGGTGTGGACGCTGCCCGCGAGGTCGCGCAGCCGAATGGTGCGTACCGTCAGCGCTTCGACCAGGCAGCCCTTGCCGTTGATCTCCACCACGTCACCGACGTGCACCGTATCCTCGAACAGGATGAACGCGCCGGTGATCACGTCCTTGACCAGCGTCTGCGCCCCGAAACCCACGGCCAGGCCGACCACGCCGGCACCGGCGAGGAGCGGGGCGATGTTCACGCCGAGCGTCGAGAGCACTGAGAGTCCCGTCACGGTGACGACGATGACCAGGAGCGCGTTGCGGGCCAGCGGCAGGAGCGTGCGCGCCCGGGCGCTGCGACTGACCCGCTCGCCCTTGGCGTTGGTCCCCCCCGGCGAGGTAGGTGGCGATGGCGCCGCTTGCGATCTCCCACACCACCACCGCCACCAGGATCGCGGCCGCGATCTCGATCGCCCGAATCAGGAGCTCGTGGCCGACGCCCTCGGCGAGCCAGCCGAACACATCGATCGACCACGCCTGGGCCACCAGCAGAAACGCCACCAGTGTGAAGCCGAGATCGACCAGCCGGCGCAGTCCCGCGACATAGGCGTTCGCCCGTACCTGGAGCGCGGGAAACCGAACGGCGAGGACTTCGCTCACGCGAAACAGCCAGTCCACCGCCCGGCGCAGAACGACACGCAACGCGCGCGCCACGAACAGAATGACGACCGTCAGGAGATTCGCGCGGACGATGAAGGCGAACCCGCCGGCGATCTCGAACGCCCAGATGAGGTAGGTGGCGGCGAGGTAGAGGAGGGCGAGGATGTGCCATATGTCGGCCACGCGTTGCCGCAGCGCACGAACCCCCAGGAAGCCGCCGTCCGCGGCGTCCTCGCCGCGGATCCGGATGGCGACCGGCCGCCGCACCTGGAGGATGAGAACGACGAGCAGCGCCGCGTCGAGGAGCCCCACCAGCTTGAGCAGCGCGACGTAGCCCGCGCCGGGCAGGCGGAGCCCGAGCGCCGCTTCCGCCGCGAAGAACCCCACCACCGGGACGAGCACGAGCCGGCGCACCCAGACGAACGCGTATGCCGCCGTCTCGTCCTCGAGCGCGATCAGACGGAGCGCCGGGGCGAGCGGAGTGAACACCAGGCGGGCCACGGCGATCACGGCCGTGGCCAATACCGCCGCGTTGATCGCGGCCAGCGCGACGAGCCGCACCGCGGCATCGGGCTGCACCGCCGCCAGCGCAACCGAGGTCGCGGCGTAGAACCCGCCGATCGGCGCCATCTCCAGGAGCGCGCGGGCGAGCAGGAGCGGCAGCCGGATCCACAAATCCGGCATGGAGCGCTGCTCGATCAGGCGCCGGGGACCGCGCAGCGCCCGCGCGATCAGCCAGCCGACCGCCAGGCCGGCACCAACCACCACGGCAAGCTTCCAGACGATCGCGATCCAAAGCGCCCGGCGTTCTGGTACCTCGACCTGCGCCGCCAGCCACTTCCAGATCAGCTGTGTTCCGCCCGCCGACGCTACCGCCGAAGCGAACGCCTCGCTGACCGTGCGCACCCGTTCGGACAGGAAGCCCAGCACGCGACCGATGAGGTCGGCCTCGCCGGCAGCTTGCTCCTGCGCCGCGGCGAGGAGGCGCAGGTTGTTGACGAGTGCGGCGTGCGCCGCGGGATCCTCGATCTGCTGGACGAAGGCCTCGACATCTGCCGCCGACGGCTGGGCCTGCGCTTGCGCGAGGCGCGGGGCCGTTGCGATGACGCACCCCACGAGGACCGCACTCAACAAGGCGACAACCGCGTGCGCGCGGAGCCAGCGACTCCCGCCGCTCATATCAGGGTGCGCTGCTCCGCCGCTACGGCCGGGTGCACCCTCGCGTCGGCCGCCTCGCCAGCAGCCGGGGCGTCATCAAGATCCACCCGCTCGATACGGCTGGCCTTGGCGACGATCTTGTCTGCGGCGATGGCGATGTCGCCGACGTCCTTGGACGCGTTCGCGAAGTGGCTCTGGAGCTTGCTCACCCGTTCGCGCAGGCGGTTGACATCGTCGAGCAGCCCCATGACCTCGCGCTGGATCACGCCCGCCTGCTCGCGCATGCGCGCGTCCTTGAGCACCGCCCGCACCGTATTGAGCGTGGCCATCAAGGTGGTCGGCGAGACGATCCACACGCGCCCCCGATAGGCCTTCTCGACGACGTCCGGAAAGCGCGCGAACAGCTCGGCGTAGACCGCCTCCGAGGGGAGGAACATGATCGCCGAGTCGGTCGTCTCGCCCGGCACGATGTAGCGCTCGGCGATGTCGCGTACGTGACCGAGCACATCGGCAATGAAGGCGCGTCCCGCGGATTTCCGTGCAGCGGCATCGGGAGCGGTCTGGAGCGCATTGTAGCTCTCGAGCGGGAACTTCGCATCGACCGCGATGGGGCCCGGCGGGTGGGGCAGCCTGATCAAGCAATCGACGCGCCGGCCGTTGCCGAGCGTCGCCTGCTCGACGTAGTCGGACGGCGCGAGGTAGGTGCTGACGAGATCGCTCAGCCGGAACTCGCCAAAGGCGCCCCGCGCCTGCTTGTTGGAAAGAATGTCCTGCAGCCCGACGACCTGGGTGGAGAGCTCGGAGATGTTCTTCTGCGCCGCATCGATCAGGGCGAGGCGCTGACCGAGATCGGCGAGACTCTGCTGGGTGGCGGCGGCGGAGCCCTTCAAGCCGTCCGCGACCCGCGTCGAGACGGCTTCGAGGCGTTCGTCGAGGCGCCGCTGAAGCCCCTCCTGGGTGGCGGCGGTCGTGCTCACCAGCGTGCGGAGCTCGCCGCGCAGCTCGGCCTGACCGCGCGCGAGGCCGACCGCCGCGTCGGCGAACTGGCGCAGGC
>VGEJ01000339.1 GCA_016869335.1 Alphaproteobacteria bacterium
TTCCCATCCCTCCACATTGGCCGCTCGCGTCGGCCCGGCGGCGAGGATCAGAAGGCAGGGAAGGAAGAACGCTGGACGCATCACCGCACTCGCGAGGTCGTGCCGACCCTATCGGCTGCCCGCACGCGAGGCAAGCACGGTGCCCTCACGGGACGGCGCCGCCGCGCAGGCGCGCGAGGACCGCGTCGGCGATGGCGAGGGACGCGGTGAGCCCGGGCGACTCGATGCCGAAGAGATTGACTAGCCCCGGAACGCCGTGCGCCTCGGGTCCGTCGATGACGAAGTCGGCCATCGGCTCGCCGGGCGCTCGCACCTTTGGGCGGACCCCGACGTAGCCCGGCTGCAGGGAGTCGTCAGCGAGATCAGGGTAGTAGCGGCGGATGGCCTCATAGAAGCTCGCGGCTCGGCTGTCATCGACCGTGTAGTCGATGGCCTCAACCCACTGCTGGTCGGGGCCGAAGCGCGCCTGACCCGCCAGGTCGAGCGTCAGATGGATGCCGAGTCCAGCCGCTTCGGGTATCGGGTAGATGAGGCGCCGGAACGGCGCCCGACCGCGCATGATGAAGTACGTGCCCTTCGATAGGTGGCGGCGGGGGATGCGAGTGGCAGGCATCCCGCCGAGGCTCGCCGCGACGCTCTGGGCGGCGAGCCCGGCCGCGTTGATGAGAAGGCGGCAGCGCAGCGCGAGGGGCGCTGGGCCGCCGACGGCCAGATCGAAGCCCGCGTCGAGGACCCGGCCACCGGTCAACGGGCTGCGAAAAGCGATCATGGCGCCGCGCTCCTCGGCCTCGCCCTGGAAGGAGAGCATGAGTGCGTGGCTGTCGATGATACCGGTGGAAGGGGAATGCAGCGCCGCGAGACAACGCACCGCGGGCTCCAGCGCCCCGGCATCGGCAGCGTCGAGGAGGGCGAGGTCGCCGACGCCGTTCGCCGCCCCCTTGCGTTGCAGCGCGCGCAGCGCGGCGCATTCGGGCTCGTCTACCGCCACGATCAGCTTGCCGATGCGGCGGTGGGCGACGCCGCGGCTCGCGGCGTAGCGATAGAGGGCGTCCCGGCCGGAGACGCAGAGGCGTGCCTTGAGGCTCCCGGCCGGGTAGTAGATGCCGGCGTGGATGACCTCGCTGTTGCGCGAGCTGGTTTCGCTTCCGATCGTGTCGGCGGCTTCGAGCACGATCACCTCGATGCCAGCCAGCGCCAGTCGGCGCGCGATGGCCAGGCCGATGACCCCGGCACCCACCACGACGCATTCGACCTCGTCCGCCATTGCTCGCGAAAACCTGATGGCACAGCGCTTGCGGCGCGCGCGGCGGCGCGAGCATGATCGAGCGTGCTTCGGGAGGCAAGCCATCATGAAGATCATCGCCGCCTTGGCTTGCGCCATGGCGCTCTGCGCCCCGGCCCTTGCCGCCGAAGCGCCGGCGTCGTGGCGCCAGGAGTGGCCGCGGACGGACTTCACCCGTACCGCGGTCGACTTCGCCAGCATCCTGTCGGGCGGGCCGCCGCGCGACGGCATTCCGGCGATCGACAACCCGACCTTCACGCCTCTCGCCAGCGCACACGGCGTGGCCGACAGCGAGCCGGTCATCGGACTGGTGGTCCATGGCGAGGCGCGTGCCTATCCCCTGCGCATCCTGATCCGGCATGAGATCGTCAACGACACCGTGGGCGGCGTTCCGCTCGTCGTCACCTTCTGCCCGCCGTGCAACACCGCCATCGTGTTCGAGCGGCGCGTCGCGGGGCGGGTGCTCGACTTCGGCACCACCGGCAAGCTGCGCAACTCCGACCTCGTCATGTGAGACCGTCAGACCGAGAGCTGGTGGCAGTAGTTCCTCGGCGAGGCGATAGTCGGAGAACTGACGGGAACCGCGCTGGCGCGCGTACCCGCGCGCCTCGAGTCGTTGGAGAACTTCCGCGCGCGGGCGCCCGATGGGGTCGTACTGGCGGCGGGAGAGCCGGCCGGGCGGCCCTATGGGATCAACCCTTATGAGAACTACGACCGTCGCCATCAGCCGTACCACTTCTTCACTGGCGATCTGCCGGAAAGGATTCCGGCCCTCGCCCGGGTGGTCACCGTTGACAAAGAGGCTTGGAGCCTCGATCTGATTCGAAAGAAGGGCTCGCTCCGGGTGGCCGGCGACATCGTGATCTCGTGGTCGCCGGGACAGAACTCGGCGGTGGGCGCCAGGGTCATCGCCGAGGGCCAGGACGTGGGCAATTTCGTGGTTCAGCGCTTGACCGAGGAGGGACCCGTCGATCACCCCTATACGGTCGATTTTGCCTTCGCTTTTCACGCGTTCTATCCCGACGCCCCGATCCACGTCGAATAGGGAGGTGCGGCGGCGTCGCCGAGCGACCATGGGACAGCCACCCGACAAGCCGAGCCCGACCACTACGGCCGTCGAAGCGTTCGTGCACGAGATGCGGCGACTGCCGGCCGTTCGACCGGAGGGCCGCGCACGGCTCCTGTTCGCGCTGGATGCGACCGCCAGCCGGCAGCCGACGTGGGACCGCGCCTGTCACATCCAGGCCGAGATGTTCGCCGTCACCGCGGCCCTCGGCGGCCTCGACGTTCAGCTCGCCTACTATCGCGGCTTCCACGAGTTTCGGGCGACCCCGTGGGTTTCCTCGGCGCGCGGCCTGGTCGGCCACATGACGGGGGTGACGTGCCGGGCCGGGCGCACCCAGCTTGAGCGGGTTCTGCATCACGCGGTAGCCGAGGCCCGGAGCGCGCGGCTTCAGGCGCTGGTCTTCGTCGGCGATTGCTTCGAGGAGGATGCCGGTCGTGTCGCCGCCGTCGCGGGCGAACTCGGCCTGCTCGGCGTACCGGCGTTCATGTTCGAGGAGGGCAAGGATCCTGTCGGTGCCGAGGTGTTCCGGGCGGTGGCGCGTCTGACGAAGGGTGCCTACTGCCAGCTCGACGCCGCGA
>VGEJ01000340.1 GCA_016869335.1 Alphaproteobacteria bacterium
TGGCACACTCGCCGGACGGGACGTGCCGAGCGGACCCGCCGGCACCGGCCGGTCGTGCAGCGCAGCCGCCACCGCGGCCAGGTCCGGGGCCGACGACGACCGATGCGGGGCGGCGTAGCGGTCGAGCGGCGCCTCGTCGATGGCCTCGTCGACGCCCGCCTCGAGGTACCAGCGCAGCAGTGCCGCAAGCCTTTCTTTCATGGCCACAGCCTATCACGTGCGCTATGAAGTGGGCCTGGGAGGTGCCAGTGTCAGAGCGCGAAGCCCTGGAGTACGATGTCGTCATCGTCGGTGCCGGGCCGGCCGGGCTCGCGGCCGCGATTCGGCTGCGTCAGCTCGCGCTCGCCGAGGGTGCCGACATTCGCGTGGTGGTCGTCGAGAAGGGCGCCGAGGTCGGCGCGCACATCCTCTCGGGCGCAGTGTTGGACCCGCGCGCTCTGACCGAGCTCATCCCCGACTGGCAGGCCCGGGGTGCCCCGGTCGGCGTTGCGGTGAGCGCCGAAGAGTTCCTGGTGCTGACGCCGGCCAACGCCATCCGCGTCCCCAACCGGCTGTTGCCGCATGAGCTCGACAACCGGGGCAACTACATCATCAGCCTTGGCAACCTTTGCCGCTGGCTGGCCACCGAGGCCGAACAGCTCGGCGCCGAGATCTATCCCGGCTTTGCCGCGGCGGAGGTACTGTTCGGTCCCGACGGCGAGGTCGTCGGCGTCGCCACCGGCGACAAGGGGATCGCCCGGGACGGCACCCGCAAAGCGAGCTACCAGCCGGGCATCGAGTTGCGCGGGCGCTACACCCTCTTCGCAGAGGGCTGCCGCGGCTCGCTGACCAAGCGCCTCATCAAGCGCTTCCACCTCGACCAGAAGTGCGCGCCGCAGACCTACGGCATCGGCATCAAGGAGCTCTGGGAGGTCGCGCCCGAGCAGCACCGGACCGGACTGGTTCGCCACACCGCGGGCTGGCCGATGAAGCACAAGACCTACGGTGGATCCTTCCTCTATCACCTCGCCGACCGGCAGGTGGCGGTGGGGTTCGTGATCGGCCTCGACTACGAGAACCCATACCTCGACCCGTTCTGCGAGTTCCAGCGCTTCAAGACCCATCCACTGATCCGAGCGACATTCGAAGGCGGCCGGCGCATCGCCTACGGCGCTCGCGCCCTCAACGAGGGTGGGTTGCAGTCGCTGCCGGAGCTGGTCTTCCCGGGCGGCGCGCTGCTGGGCTGCGCCGCCGGCATGCTCAACGTCGCCAAGATCAAGGGCAGCCACAACGCCATGAAGAGCGGCATGCTCGCCGCCGAGGCCGTTGCGCGAGCGCTGGCGAGCGGGCGCGGCGGCGATCGGCTCGCCGACTACCCGAGCGCGCTTGAGAGCTCGTGGGTCTATGATGAGCTGCGCCGTGTCCGCAACTTCCGCCCGGGGTTCCGCTGGGGGCTCATCCCCGGGCTCGTTCTCGGCGCGCTCGACCTCAAGCTCATGCGCGGCCGGGTGCCGTGGACGCTGCGCCATCACGGTGCCGACCACGCGAGCCTCCGTTCGCGCGAGGCGAGCCGTCGCATCGAGTACCCCAAGCCCGACGGACAGGTGAGCTTCGACCGCCCCTCGTCCGTCTTCCTGTCCGGCACCAACCACGACGCAGACGAGCCCGTGCACCTGGTGCTCGCCGATCCTGGCGTGGCCATCCGCCACAACCTAGCGCTCTTCGACGCTCCGGAGCAGCGCTACTGCCCGGCCGGGGTCTACGAGATCGTGAACGAGCAGCAGGGCGGCCCCCGCCTGCAAATCAACGCGCAGAACTGCGTCCACTGCAAGACGTGCGATATCAAGGACCCTACCCAGAACATCGAGTGGCGGGTGCCTGAGGGTGGCGACGGGCCGCGCTACCCTAACATGTGAGGGTTGGCCACGCGGTTGCGCCGCGGCCGACAAAGGCGCGATACTGCGAACGCCGCCACCCAGGTAGGCTGAGCAGGTACCAGCCCGTGAAGTCAGAGCTTTTGCGCTTTCGCCCCGGCCGGACGACTCTGCCGCGGGCGGCGCTGGCGCTTGGCCTCGGCGTGACGCTGTGCGGCTGCGCAGTGGACGGTGCGTCGTCGACGCGCCAGCTCAGCGAGGCGACCGACCGGGTCTCGGCCGTGGACGTGGGCACGGCGGCATCGAGCCTCAGCGCGCTCGGGACGTTCCTGGCGGCGATGCGGGCCCGGGCCGATGGCAACTACACGGCAGCCGCCGATTACTACGAGGGTGCGCTGGCGAGCGACCCCGACAACTCCGCGCTGGTCAGCGCCGCGCTCGCGGTAGCGCTGGCGGATGGGCGTTTTCCGCGGGCAGTGGCGCTCGCGGGAGCACTGATTCAAGCGGAGCCGGCGAGCGACCTCGCGCGCCAGGCACGCGCGGTCGACCACATCATCAGGGGCGCCCACGCGGCGGCGCTGAGCGAGATCGCGCTGAGTGAGCACCAAGCGGATTCAGGCGCGGCGTTGACGCGCGCCTGGGCCAATGCCGGCCTCGGCCGCACCGAGGATGCGCGCGCCGCGCTCGGCGCGCTGCTGAGCACCCCGGCGCTGACGGGGGTCGGCGGCTTCCACCTGGCGCTGGTTCTTGACCTCGCCGGCGACCGCCCCGCCGCCGATGCCGCGTACAAGGACATCGTCGCGGCCACCAAGACCAGCGCGATCCGAGTGGTGGAGGCGTACGGCAGTTTTCTCCGCCGTGGCGGTGCGTACGATGCGGCGAAGGCGTTGTACGAGGAGTACCTGGCGCGCGATCCCGGCAACCCGCTTATCGCCGAGGAGCTTGCGCGGGTAGCGGCCGCGCCGCCACCGTTCATCGAAAGCGCCGCCGCGGGCCTCGCCGAGGGCTTGTTCGACCTTGCCGGTGAGCTCGCACAGCAGGGCCA
>VGEJ01000341.1 GCA_016869335.1 Alphaproteobacteria bacterium
ATAGGCGCGGATGCGCTGGGCGGCGAACGCGAGCGCCGCCTGCTGCTCCGGCGCCACCCCCGCCGCGGCCGCGGCGATCTCGGCCGCATCGAGGCGCAGCGTGGCGGGCGCGAGCGCCAGTCGATCAAAGCGCTCGGTATAGGCGATGAGTGCCCCATCGCCCTGGTGGCGGACATCGGCGAGGATCTCGGCCACCTCGCGATCGACGTCGGCCGCCGCCTCGCGCTTGGCTTCGAGGGCTGCCCGGAAGCTGGCCGCGAAGCCGGGATCACGAGTGTCGAGCCTATGCGCCACGGCAGGCCTCGCGGAACCGGTCGATCCAGTGCTGGATCTCGCTTGGCCGGGTCTTGAGCGCGGTACGATTGACGATCAGGCGGCTCGACACCTCGGCAATGCGCTCGACCTCCACCAGACCGTTGGCGCGCAATGTCGCGCCGGTGGACACCAGATCGACGATCCGGCGGCACAGCCCGAGCGTCGGCGCAAGCTCCATGGCGCCGCTCAGCTTGATGCACTCGGCCTGAACGCCGCGCGCGGCGAAATGACGCTGCGTGATGTTGGGGTACTTGGTGGCGACGCGAACCTGGCTCCAGCGGGCGGGGTTGTCGCGCCGGCCGAGGTCGGCGGGCTCTGCCACCGCGAGGTGGCAGCGGCCGACGCCGAGGTCGAGCGGTGCGTAGATCTCCGGATAGCCGAACTCCATCAGCACGTCGTTGCCGGCGATGCCGAGCTGCGCGCCGCCGAAGGCGACAAAGGTCGCAACATCGAAGCTTCGCACCCGTACCAGCGTCACATGCGGCAGATCGGTGCCAAACCGCAGGCTGCGCTCCGCCGGATCGTGGAACGCCGCCTCCGGCCGCACGCCGGCGCGCGCGAGCAGCGGCAGGGCCTCGCTCAGGATCCGCCCGGCCGGCACAGCGATGACGAGGGAGTCGGTGGCGGGGCTCCTCCGCGCGTGCGGCAGCGCGTTCGGGGCGCCATCCTCAGCCATCCGTCAACTGCCGATGTCTGGGCCGGTGACGCGCCGGCCATGGCTCGCCGAGGTCGCTCAGCTCGCACGCGATGCACTCGACATCGAGGCAGATCAAGGCGCCTCCGGCGAACACCATGACGATGGTTCCCGCACCGTCCTCGCGCAGCGCCGCATCGACCGTGAGGAGCTCGATCACCTGGTCGGGATCATCGCGCGCAATGCCCTTCGAGCGCGCGGCGAGCACGCCCTGGAAATGGACGCCCGTACGCACCCGGCTGCCCTGGGCGTGTCCGGCGCCGGGCGGCGCCTCCCAGCGATAGCGGTTGAGCACCAGTACGAAGCGGCGGGCGCGCCGCTCGTAGCCCATGTCGCCGACCCGCACCAGGGCATCCTGCAGGAACGACGACAGCACCTGGATGTCCTCAGGATCGGCGGCGCGCAGCCGCAGCCCCCGGCGCGTGCGCCCCACGGTGCCCGGCTCAGTCGGCGACACGGCTGATATCGGCGCCGCAGGCGCGCAGCTTGTCCACAAGGTGTTCGTAGCCGCGATCGAGATGGTAGACCCGGTTGACCGTGGTCTCGCCTTCGGCGCCGAGGCCGGCCACTACCAGCGACACCGAGGCGCGCAGATCCGTGGCCATCACGGGCGCGCCGCGCAGGCGCGGCACGCCCTGGATCACCGCGGCCGAGCCGTGGAGCGAGATCTGAGCCCCCATGCGACAGAGCTCGGGCACGTGCATGAAGCGGTTCTCGAAGATCGCCTCGGTGATGGTCGAGGCGCCGGTCGCCGTCGCCAGGACGGCCATCATCTGTGCCTGCATGTCGGTGGGGAAGCCCGGGTAGGGTTGCGTCGTCAGGTCGATGGCGCGCAGGCCGCCGTCGCGGCGGCGCACGCGCACGCCGCGCTCGCTTTCCTCGATCGCGACGCCACAACCGTCGAATGCCGCGACCACGGCGCCGATGAGGTCGAGCCGCGCGCCGAGCAGCTCGATCTCGCCGCCCGAGGCGGCGGCCGCCGCCGCGTAGGTGCTGATCTCGATCCGGTCGGGCAGCACCTCGTGGGTGGCGCCGCCGAGCCGCGCCACGCCCTCGATGACCAGTTGTTCGGTGCCGATGCCCATGATCTGCGCGCCCATCTTGGTCAGGCAGTTGGCGAGGTCAACCACTTCGGGCTCGCGCGCCGCGTTGTCGAGCACGGTGGTGCCGCGGGCGAGGCTCGCCGCCATCATCAGGTTCTCCGTGGCGCCCACGGAGACGAAGGGGAAGCGGATCGTGGCGCCGCGCAGGCCGCGCGGCGCGCGGGCGTGGACGTAGCCATCGCGCAGTTCGAGCTCGGCACCCAGCCGCCGCAGCCCCTTGAGGTGCAGGTCGACCGGGCGGGTGCCGATCGCGCAGCCGCCGGGCAGCGACACCACGGCCTCGCCGGCGCGCGCGACCAGGGGCCCGAGCACCAGGATCGAGGCCCGCATCTTGCGCACGACGTCGTAGGGCGCCAGCGTCGCACCGATGGTGCGCGCGGTGAGCGCCATCACCCGGCCGCCCGGCGCGGTGCCGCCGCGCGTGCCATCGAGCACCACCTCGACGCCGAGCGCGGCCAGGAGGTGCGCCAGCGTCGCGATATCGGCAAGGTGCGGCACGTTCGCCAGCACCAGCGCCTCCTCGCTCAAGAGGCTCGCCGCCATCAGCGGCAGCGCGGCGTTCTTCGCCCCGGCGATGCGAACCTGGCCCGATAACGGCGCCCCGCCGCGGACTTCGATCTTGTCCATGCAACAAACCGAGCAGCGAACGATTCAGGCCGCGGCCGCGGACGTTGTACGCGAACGCCGAACGGCCCTCAAGGCGGCCCGGGCTCGTCGGGCTCCGCCGCGTCTGGTTGCGCCCGCGCCCGCGCCTGGTCCTTGCGCCGGCGCAGGTTGGCCCGCA
>VGEJ01000342.1 GCA_016869335.1 Alphaproteobacteria bacterium
CTCGGCCTCGCCGAGCCGGGCGGCGACGCCGCTATCCGCGCCCAGCGCGGTGTCGGCCCCGGCCAGTGCCGCCCCGAGCAGCGCGCTCTGCTGCAGGATGCTGCGCTCGGCCGCGAGCGTGGTTTCCTCATCTGGCTCAGGCGCTAGTCTGTCGAGTTCGGCGACGGCGTGGCGCAGATCGTCCTCCTCCGCCCGCGCGGCGGCACGTTCCGCTGTCGCCGCCGTCACCGCGGCGGTCCGTTCGCGCAGCGCCCGCCACGCCGCGCCGACCTCGGCGACCAGCGCGTCTTGGCCGGCAAAGGCATCGAGCAGCGCACGGTGGGTGGCGGAATCGAGCAAACCCTGCTGCTCGTTATGGCCGTGGATCTCGACCAAGGTGGCGCCGATCTGATGCAGCAGGTTGACCCCGATGGGCTGATCGTTGGCGAAGGCGCGGCTGCGGCCATCCGCAGCCAGGACACGCCGCAGCACGAGCGGCGGCTCGGCCGTCACGCCCTGCTCCGCGAGCAGGGCCAAAGCGGCGTGCCCGGCCGGGACGCTGAACTCGGCCGCGACGACACCGCGCTCAGCGCCGTGGCACACTAGGCCGCTGTCGCCGCGCTCGCCCAACGCCAGACCGAGCGCATCGAGCAGGATCGACTTGCCGGCTCCGGTCTCGCCCGTCAGCGCGCTCAGCCCCGGTTTGAACTCGATGTCGAGCCGATCGATGAGGACGATGTCGCGGATGGACAGCCCCGACAACATGCTCAGGATCAGAACACGGCGCTGAACGCGCGGCTGAGCCAGGAGCCTTCGCTGGCTTCCGGCCGGAGGTCCTTGCCGGTCAGGAGGGTGTAGGAGTCGAGATACCAGCTGCTGCCCGGGAAGTTGTAGCCCAATACCGCCGCGGCGCTCTGGGCCTCTTCGACCACGCCAAGCGCGAGGTAGGCCTCGGTCAGGCGGTGTAGCGCCTCGGGCACGTGGGTGGTGGTCTGATAGCTCTCGATCACGGCGCGAAACCGACTGATGGCGGCGACGTACTGGCCCCGTTCGAGGTAGTAGCGTCCGACGTTCATCTCCTTGCCGGCGAGGTGATCGCGCGCCAGGTCGACCTTGAGCCGGGCATCGCGCGCGTAGGGCGTGTTGGGAAACCGCTGCACGACCTCTTCGAGGCCCGCGAGCGCCGCCGCCGTGATCGCCTGATCGCGTCCGACGTCGGCGATCTGCTCGTAATAGCAGATCGCCACCACGTAGTAGGCATAGGCGGCATCACGGTGTCCGGGGTGGAGCTGGATGAAGCGCTGCGCGGCCAGGATCGCGTCGTCGTATTTGTTCGCCAGGTAATAGGTGTAGGCGGCCATGAGCTGCGCGCGGATCGCCCACTGCGAGTACGGGTGCTGCCGCTCGACCTCTTCAAAGCCGCGATAGGCGTCGCTGTAGAAGCCCTCGGCGAGGGCGTCCATCGCGCCGTTGTAGAGCTGTTCGACCGAGCCCTCGACGTAGGCGGGCTCGGTCGACTCGCAGGCGGCGAGCGCCAGCAGCGCGGCCAGCGCGAGCGCGTGCACCGCCGCCCGCCCGGCACCCCGTCTAGGCATGCGCAGTGCCCTGATGATCAACCTAAGATCTCGCCGATTCGCAGCGGGTCCAATCATAGCACGGCGCCGGGGCGGCGCCGATGAGAGGGGACGAGGCTGCCGCTCAGCCGGCGGCGGCGAGCCTGAACTCGGGTTCCTCGGTTGCCACTCGGGCGGGGCCCGACTGGCTCCAGGCATCGCGGTTCGCGAACAGCGCGTGGAGCAACCGGTTGTTCAACGTGTGGCCACAGCACACGCCCTCGAATCGGGCCAACAGCGGCGCACCGGCAAGGAAAAGATCGCCCATCGAGTCGAGCACCTTGTGGCGCACGAACTCGTCGTGATAACGCAGCCCGCCCTCGTTCAGCACCTCGGTGCCGCGCACGACGACGGCGTTGTCGAGCGAGCCGCCCTTGGCCAGGCCGAGCGCCCAAAGCTGCTCGACCTCGTGGAAGAATCCGAACGTCCGGGCGCGGCTGATCTCCGACTTGAAGGCGCCGCCAACGTGGGCGAAAGAGTGCCGCTGGCGGGCGATCAGGGGATTGTCGTAGATGATCTCGAAGTCGACCCCGAAGTGGTCGGCGGGCACCAGGCGGGCGCGGCGACCGCCATCGACGACCTCGACTGCGCGCAGCACCTTGATGGGCCGCCGCGGCGCGTCCTGGCGCTGCACGCCGGCGCACTCGATGAGAAAGACGAAAGGCGCAGCGCTGCCGTCCATGATCGGCACCTCGGGGCCATTGAGCTCGACGACGACATTGTCGATGCCCAGGCCGAGGAGCGCGGCCATCAGGTGCTCGATCGTGCCAACCCTGGTACCCCAGCGGTTGGCGATGGTGGTGCACATGGTGGTCTCGCACACGCTGTCCCAACGGGCAGCGATGCGCGCCGCCACCGTGGGCACATCGGTACGGACGAAGACCACGCCGCTATCGACCGGCGCCGGCTGCAGCGCCATGGTCACTTTGGTGCCGCCATGCAAGCCGATGCCAGTGCACGTGATGCGACGCTGAAGCGTCTGCTGTTGCTCCACGGTAACCCCCCACGACGAATCCGCCGCCCGTTCGTTGGCTGGCGCCCCTCGCCAATGATTCTGTGAGATTTTTCAAGTGGTTCTAGCACTAGCCTCTGGCGGACCTTCTAACCGCGTCCGCCAGAGGGCTCAAATCACTCTTTGTTACAGAGTGTTACCGAGTGCGCGGCGCTCCTAGTTCGCCTGCCGGCGCAGAAACGCGGGGATGTCGAGGTCCTCGTCCTTGGGCTGCGGCAGCCGGTCGGCGAAGTCCGGACGCGCCGTCGGGCTCGTTACCGCAGCCGGTGACGGCGGCGCA
>VGEJ01000343.1 GCA_016869335.1 Alphaproteobacteria bacterium
GGTCTGGACGACGAACAGAAGCGAGACCACTGCAGCGAGAAAGCCCGAGATCGCGAATGCGGCGGCGATCACCCGGTTGGCCCGGACGCCGAGGAGCCGGGCCATGCGGAAGTCCTCCGATGCGGCGCGCATCTGGATGCCGATCGGCGTGCGCTGCAGGAAGAAGACGAGCAGCAGCAGGAGGACGAGCGTCACCACGATCGTCACGATCTGCAGCGCGGGGACGCGGATGCCGCTGAACAGGATGGGATCGACCAGTTCCGGCCACACGTCCACGCCTTTCGGCCGGCCGCTGTAGATTATGAGCACCGCGTTCTGGAGAAAGAAGCTGAGCGCAAACGAGGTGATGAGGAGCACCGAGGGGTTGGCGTCGCGCAGCGGCCGGAAGGCGAGGCGCTCGCATGCGATTGCCAACAGAATGACGATCAGGCAGACGGCCGCCGCCAGCAATGGCGCCGGCCAAGCGCCGATGAACATGGTTGCGGCCACGGCCGAGGAGGGCACGATCAGCGAGTAACCGCCGATCATGATCATATCGCCGTGCGCGAAGTTGATCAGACGCATGATGCCGAAGATCAGCCCGATGCCGAGCGAGGTCAGCGCAAACAGGCTGCCCAGGCTCATGGCGTCGATCAGATTCTGGATGAGTGATGATATTTCCACGCTGCCCCCTACGCCGCCACGCCGGTCCCACGACCGGATCGACGGTTGCCGCACCGTCAGCGACGGGCCGAACGCAAAGTGACTGCGGGCAGTATCGGCAGCGCCCGAAGGCGCTGCCGATGCTCACGCGCGGTCACTTCTTGAAGATCAGCTGAAGCGGTGGTGGCTCCGGCAACTGGATCAGGTCGACGAAATGGCCCTTGCCGTCCTTGATCCCGATGACGGCTTGGGGCCGCTCGAGGTTGATGTGGAGGTCCGGCGAATAGGTGGTCGGACCGACCAGCAAGTCCTCTTTGTTGAACTTGTTGAGTTCGGCCAGGACTGCATCGCTCTCGATCGACCCCGCCCGCTCGGCCGCGAGCGCGATCGCCTGTACGACGCTGTAGCCGGCGACCGCGAACGAGCAGCACACGGCCTCGCCGTTCTTCTCGGCGTATTTCTTGAAAAAGTCGTTGTACGTCGCCCGTGGATCGTCGCCAAACACCGAGCCGTAGGTGCCGGTGTAGTGGTCGTTCAGGTTCGGTATGCCTTCGGTCCAGTAGTCACCGTCCATCGAGTCGCCGCCGCTGATCGGGATGTTGATGCCGGCGCCGCGGATCTGCCGGATGGCACTGACCGCGCCTGCACCGTACGAGCACAGGTGGACGAGGTCCGGCGCGTTCGTCGAGATGGTCTCCTGCAGGCGCGTGATCTGCGAGGCGATCGAGGCGTCATCCTGCTTGAACGTATCCTCGCCAACGACCGCTGCGCCGAGCTTCTCCCACCGCTGCTTGAACCCAGCGCAGATAGTCTTGTCGTATTCGATCGAGGTGTCGAGCAGCAGGTAGGCCTTGCGCCAGTTCTTCTTGGTATAGGCCCACTCGGCGATGACCGCGCCGCTGGTGAGCGAGGAGTTCGACATGGTGAAGGCATAGGGGCCGATGCCCTGCACGCCCATCTTGGCGTCGGAGGCGCAGAGCGAGATAGCGATCGTCTGATTGTCATTCGCTACCGTGGCGGCGCCGCTGCCCATGTCGTAGTCGCACGACACGACAACGAAGTTGGCGCCGTTCGCGAGCACTTCCTGCCCCGCCTTGGCTCCATCGGCCTGGCTCGATTTTGTGTCGGAGAACACGGCCTTGAGTTGCTTGCCGAGCACTCCGCCCTTGGCGTTGATCTCGTCGATCGCCATCAGCGCGGCGTTGGATGGCGGCCCGTCATAGGCGTTCATCCAGCCGCTCTGGGCAATGGCAAAGCCGATGACGATCTCGTCAGCGGCCTGTGCCGGTGCCTGCATCCCTAGAGCGGCCACAAGAGCCGCGGCGGATGCCAACAACGCTAGTCTGCGCATCGTTCGTTCCTCCACGATTTGTGGTGTCTCGTCACCGCTGGCATGTCAGGCGGTGAGCCGTGCCACGGAACCCTCCTGCGGAACGTACTGCGAGGATTTCTGGCCCCAGATGGGGCGCCTGCGCTGCACTCGCCATGGGACACGCGAGTCCCTGGTTATTAGGCACACGCACCGCCCGTAGCTTCCTCCCTCCACTTCCCCGTGTTGCCCGCGTTGGGCACGGGTCTTGGCAAGCCGAACGCGGTGAAACGGGTGATCCCGCCGCGCCGCGGCGAGGGCATAATAGGGACTGAACCGCCCCCGCCGTCAAGAGCGCGCCCGCACCTGGCAACTATCGGGGGCGCCAACGCAGGGGGCTGGCCGCCTGAGGGCCGATCCGAGGCCAGCGCCGCGCGTAGGCGCGCCATGAGCTTATCGGCGGTGACGACGCCGGATGGCGACAGCCGCAGGCCGGCGGCGCGCAACATGCGTGCGGTCCACGTGTTGCAGGTGTTGAACAGGTGGAACGAGCCGCGCGCGTCGTAGAAGCTACTGTTCGGGTAGAGGCCTCTCGAGGTGGCAAACGCGCGGCCGCCCTCAGGGCGTTCGAACTCACCGGCGATGGCGCCGACCAGACGCCGAAAATTCCCCTCCGTCAGCGCCACGGTCACGACCTCGGAGTCCCGAGCGGTGGGGTCGGGCGGTTGGGCCAGGCCGGCCATGTGCAAGATGGCGGGCGAACCCGTTAGCGCCGCGTCGAGCGCCATGCCGAGCGTTTTCTCTCGGGCGGGGTAGTACACCCGATCGCCCCAGCCGAATTCGAGGAATGCCGCATCGGGAAAGTCCTCAGCTTCCGGCACTAGGCCGGTCGCGACCAGCTCTCGGCGCG
>VGEJ01000344.1 GCA_016869335.1 Alphaproteobacteria bacterium
CGCCCGCGTGCGCCCGGCGGGCGAGTTCGCCGGGTTCGCTGGGCAACGCATCGACACTGCCGGCAAGACCGTCATGCCGGGCCTCATCGACTGCCACGTCCACGTCTGTCTCGGCGCCGAGAGCGACCTGCTCGCGGTGCTCGGGCAGCTCTCACCCGCGGAGCTGGCGATCCGCGCTTTCGAGAACGCGCAGGCGACCCTGCGGGGCGGCGCGACGACCTGCCGCGACATTGGCGGCAAGGACTACATCGAGATGCCGATCCGCGATGCCTTCAAGGCCGGCCGTCAGCTCGGCCCGACCATGCTCTGCGCCGGCAAGCTGATCTGCATCACCGGCGGCCATGGCTGGTGGCTCGGCGCGGAAGTCGACGGCGTCGATGCGATCGTGCGAGCGGTGCGCCAGAACATCAAGATGGGTGCCGACCTGATCAAGCTGATCGCGACCGGCGGCGTGCTCACGCCCAACGTCGATCCGCTCAAGGCCCAACTGAGTTTGGCCGAGGTCACGGCGGCCGTCGCCGAGGCGTTGCGCTTCGATCGCAAGACCGCCGCGCACGCCATCGGCGCGCCCGGCATCCGCAACGCGGTCGATGCCGGCGTCGCCTCGATCGAGCACGGCTTCCAGATGACGGAAGACATCATCGCCAAGATGATCGCGCGCGGCATTTACCTGGTGCCCACGATCTCGGCGCTCCGGGGCATCGTGACCCACGCCAACGCCGGCATCCCGCAGTACGCGGTCGACAAGGCGTTGCGCCTGGCCGACATGCACCGCACCTCGGTCGACGCCTACCACAAGGCGGGCGGACGGATCGCGATGGGCACCGATGCCGGCACCCCCTTCAACTACCACGGGGAGAACGCACAGGAGCTCGGCTTCCTCGTCGAATACGGCCTCACCCCGCTGCAGGCGCTGCAGGCCTCGACCCGGAACGCGGCCGATCTCTGCACGCTGCCCGATCGCGGCCGCGTGCGGGAGGGGGCGTGGGCCGACCTCCTGGTGGTGCGCGGCAATCCGGCGCAGGACATCAGCGCGGTGGCCGACAAGGCCAACCACACGCACGTCTTCAAGGAGGGTTTCGACGTGAAGCGTATCCTCGGGCGGCCGATTCCGGGGCCAGCCGTGCGTCGCTTGATTCATGACGAGCCCGCGTTCTGAGGGCGACCGGGTTCCGGCCAGCGTCCTTACCGGCTTCCTCGGCAGCGGCAAGACGACGCTCCTCAACCATCTGCTGCGTCGCCCCGAGCTCGGCACCGCCGCCGTCATCGTCAACGAGATCGGCGCCGTCGGCATCGACAACCTGCTGGTCGAAGAGGTCGCCGAGGACGTCGTGCTGCTTGAAAGCGGCTGTCTCTGCTGCACGCTGCGGAGCGACCTCCTGCAGACCATCGAGCGGCTCTTCGAGCGGCGGGCCAGCGGCGCGATCCCCCGCTTCGACCGGCTGCTGATCGAGACCTCGGGGCTGGCCGATCCCGCGGCCGTACTCCAAACGTTCATGGCGGAGCCGGGCGTCGTGGCGCAGAGCCGGCTCGATGGCGTCATCGTCACCGTCGATGCCGTGCACGGAGAGGCGCAGCTGGCGGCGCGCCGCGAGGCGATCAAGCAGGTGGCTCTGGCCGATCGGCTGCTACTCACCAAGACCGATCTGGCCTCGGCGCCTGCTCAAGTCGCGCTGAGGGCGCGGGTTCGCGCCCTCAATCCCCGCGCCCCGCTGCGGCCGGCCCTGCACGGCATGGTCGAGCCGGCGGCGCTCTTCGATGCCGGGCTCTACGATCCGGCGACGCGCACGGCGCGGGTCGCGGCCTGGCTGCGCAGCCCGCCGCACGATCATGCGCACGACCCGGCAAGCGCGATCCGGACCTTCTGCCTCACCATCGCCGAGCCGGTGGCGCTTGCCGCCGTGATGGGCTGGCTCGAGACGCTCACCGCATTCCACGGCGCCGAGATCCTGCGGCTCAAGGGCATCATCCACGTTGCCGGCGAAGATCGCCCGCTCGTGGTCCATGGGGTGCATCACCTGTTCCACCCGCCGGCGTGGCTGCCGGCGTGGCCGCCGGGCGGGCGCGAGACACGGCTCGTGTTCATCGCCGAGAATCTGGCCGCTACGGATGTCGCCGCCGGTGCGGTGCCGGCCTTGAGGATCCCGTCCTCGGCCGTGCGCCGCTAGAGCGCGAGGGCGATGTCGCGGAGCAGCGGGTCCGACTCGATGGCGATCTCATTCTCGATCAGGCCGCCGCAGCCCGGGCAGTAGAACTGACGAAACGCGACGGTCTCATCGATGAAGCGATGGGGATCGCCTACGCGCGGGTTCGAAGCCGCGATGTGGTGATCCTCCCGCACCGCGTGATCCTTGTAGTTGTCCTGTGCCGGCCCGAGTCTGGCCGAACAGCGGGCGCAGCACCAGAGCGGTCCATCCGGGCCGCGCCGGACGTGTAGCGCTTCTGCCGCCTCGATCAGGAGCGCGCCGTGGCAGGTCGGTGCATGGCGACCCTTGCGCCGCACGCGCGCGGCGCGCACCTCGCTCCGATGGGCGAGCGTGGCGGCCGGATCGACCCGTCCCGCCCCATCGAGCACGGCGCCATAGATCGTGCGCGCCGCGGCGACGGAAATCGCGCGATTGTCGAGGTCTGCCTGCACCTGCGCGGGATCGCGCTCGAACGGATCGCCGTAGCCGCCGCCCCCGGTCCAGCACACGGCGTAGACGTCGCCGGGCCCCTGCACGAAGCTCTGCTGGCGCAGGCCGAGCGTCACCGCTTCGCCGGCAAGCTCGGCGGTGTCCTCCGGCACCGAGCCGCGTGCGAAGCGCTCGAGCACATCGGAGCCGGCGATGAAGGTGTAGCTGTTCGTGGTCG
>VGEJ01000345.1 GCA_016869335.1 Alphaproteobacteria bacterium
TGGTGCTGTGGGCTGCGGCCGGGGTATCGCCGGCCGAGGTCGCCGCCGAGCTGGCGCGCCGCGAGGGCGTCTCGGGCCTGGCCGAGAAAGCGGCACGTGACACGAACCGAGGTGGACAGCCATGAGCTACGACCGTACCAATGTGTTCGCGCGCATCCTGCGCGGCGAGCTGCCGTGCAAGAGGGTCTACGAGGACGACTACGCGCTCGCCTTCCACGACATCAACCCGCAGGCGCCGACGCACGTCCTGGTCATCCCGAAGGGCGAGTTCGTGTCGCTCGACGACTTCAGCGCCAACGCTCCGAGCAAGATGATCGCAGGCTTCGTCCGCGCGCTCGGCACGGTCGCGCGCACGCTCGGTGTGGTCGAGAGCGGCTTTCGCATCCTCGCCAACCACGGCCGCAACGCCAACCAGGAAGTACCGCACTTCCATGTCCACATCTTCGGCGGCCGCGCCCTTGGACCGATGCTGAGCCGCGCTGGCTGAGCCGCGCTGGAGGACCGCCTCAGGCGGCCGCCCGCGCGGCGATCTCCGGCAGGCCGCTGGCATCCTCGATGACGTAGACCTGCATGGGCTCGCTGCGGCCGCGGATGGCGATGTCGTGCTGGGGAAAGGCGCCGAGGTCGACGCCGGCCCGCGCCGCCACCTCGGCCGAGACCACGAGCTGGCTGTGGAACTCCTTGTTGGCGCTCTCCAAGCGGCTCGCGGTGTTCACCGCATCGCCGATCGCGGTGATCGAGCTGGCGCGGGCATAGCCCATCTCGCCGACGATGACGGCGCCGGTGTGGATGCCGATGCCGATGCGCAGCGGCGCGGGCAGATCGTCCTTGAGGGTAGCGTTGAGCTCGTTGATCGCCCGCGCCATCTCGCGCGCCGCCGTGAGCGCGTCGCGGCAACCCTGGGCAACGCCGCGTTCGATGCCGAACAGCGCCATGACGCCATCGCCGATAAACTTGTCGAGGTGACCGCCTGCATCCTCGATCGGGCGACCCATCGCGCGGAAGTACTGGTTGAGCACGAACACGACGTCATAGGGGAGCCGGTGCTCGGAGAACGCGGTGAAGGCGCGCATGTCGGCGAACAGGATCGCGATCTCGCGTTCGCTGCCCGAGACGTGAGCCGGCCGCGCCCGGGCGTCGTGCGGCTGCGCCGTCGGCGCTAAGAGGGGCGTGACGGCGAGGTCGCGCTGCGGTCGGATCTGGCATGCCAAGCGGACGTTGGCGGCGGCGCCCACCCGCTGCAGCACCCGGAGCTCGTCCTCGCTCGCCGGCGGCAGATGCTCGCCGCCGCTGCCGACCCTGACCCGGCAGGTCGAGCAGCGACCGCGGCCGCCGCACACCGAGGCGTGCGGGATGCCGGCGCTGCGGCTGGCCTCAAGCACGGTCATTCCGGGTTGCACCGCGACCCGCTGCCCGCTCGGGTAGCGGATCGTCACGAGCTGGCGTCGCTGCTCGATCACGACCCGGATCCAACGCAGCGCGAGGATGAGCGCGAGCAGCGCGGCCATGGCGTACTCGGTGCGCTCGATCACGCCGTAGATCGCCGCCGCCGCTTCTGCCTGCGCCGGCAGGGTCATCGCCGCGAACAACTCCTCGGCCCAGGCCGGATCGTCGATGCGTATCGCCACCTCGCGCGCGCCGGCAACATAGCCGGCCAACGCTGCCGCCGGCCACAGCACGGCGAGCCCGCCGAGGAGAGGCGCCCAAGGCGGATACCACGGCTTGATCTTCAACCAGTAATGCACGCCAAGGCAGCCGTGCATCCATGCGATCACCAGAAGGAGCACCATCAGGACGCCGAACAACGGCGTCTGGAGCCACGTCGCGACGATGACGTAGCCGTAGGTGTCGGTGATGCCGAACAACTCGTGCGCGAGGCGGTTTGGCACCGCGTGGACCACGAAGAGCGGTGGAATGGCGAGGCCGCCGATGATCTGCAGCGCCTCGGCACGCGGAAGCCGCAACGTGCGCCGGCGATAGAGCGTGTAGAGGACGAGGCCGGCGTGCAGCGCGAGGCTGCCATAGAGGAGGACCGTGGCGGCGGGGTTGCGCCAGACCACGAGGAAAAACTCGCGTCCGGCTTCCATCGCCGCGAGCGAGATCAGCCCGAGCGCATGGTTGACCAAATGGGTCGCCTGGTAGACGAAGAGCACGATGCCGCTGCCGAGGCGCAGCCGGGTCAGCCAGTCGGCGCGCCGGCTCCCCGCGGCGCTGGGCACGTCGGCGCGCTGGGCGCCGGTCATGCGCGTCCGCGGCTCAGCGGAAGAGTTCTCCGAGTCGTTCGCGAAGCGCCGCCTCGGGGCGAGCGCCGTAGTGCGAGATCACCTCGGCAGCGGCCATGCTACCGATCCGCGCTGCGTCGTAGAGCGTGTTGCCGCGGGCGCAGCCGAACAGGAATCCGGCGGCGAACAGGTCACCCGCGCCGGTGGTGTCCACCACCCGCGCGACGGGCGCGGCGTCGACCACGTGCAGCGCATCGCCGTGGACGATGACCGAACCCTTCTCGCTCCGCGTCAGGGCAGCGGTGAGGCGGCGGCCGCGCAGGTGCTGAAGCGCCGCGTCGAAGTTGGGCGCGTGATGGAGCACTTTGATCTCCGCCTCGTTGGCGAACAGGATATCGACGTCCTCGGCGATCAGCTCGAGGAACTCGCTGCGGTAGCGCTCGACGCAGAAGGCGTCGGACAGGGTCAGGGCGACCAGCCGGCCATGCTCGTGGGCCATCGCAATGGCGCGCCGGAACGCCTCCTTGGCCCGCGGCGGATCCCACAGGTAGCCCTCGAGATAGGTGATCCTCGCGCGCCTGATCAGGGCTGCATCGATGTCGTCGGGTCCGAGCCCGGCCGACG
>VGEJ01000346.1 GCA_016869335.1 Alphaproteobacteria bacterium
CGCCGCCGCCTGCGTCGGCCGCGGCGCCGAGGCCGACGCGCGCACCCTGGATGTCACCGACCGCGCCACGATGGCCGACTGGATCGCCATGACCGATGAAGTCGCGCCGCTCGACCTGGTGATCGCCAACGCCGGAGTGTCCATCGGCGATGGTGGGCCCATGGGGATCGATGAGCGCGTTCGCGGCATCTTCGCTGTCAACGTCGAGGGCGTGTTCAATACGGTCAACCCGGCCCTGGTACGGATGGCGGCGCGGCGGAGCGGCCAGATCGCGATCATGAGCTCGATCGCCGCGTATCGCGGCCTGCCCGGCGCCATTGCGTACTGCGCCTCGAAGGCCGCCGTGAAGGCCTATGGCGAAGGGCTGCGCGCCGCATACGCCGCGCGCGGGGTCCGGGTCTCGGTGATCTGTCCGGGCTTCGTGCGCAGCCGCATGACCGCGCGCAACCGCTACCCGATGCCGTTCCTAATGGATGCGAACCGGGCGGCGGAGATCGTTCGCCGCGGGCTTGCCGCCAATCGCGGGCGCATCGCCTTTCCCTGGCCGTTGCGTCTTGCCGGGCGGCTCATCATCGCCCTGCCCGACGGTCTGGTCGATGCCGTCTTCCGCCGTTTCCCGGCCAAGGAGTAGCCATCACGGCGCCGCGGCGGTGGCGGCCTGCTTGGCGCGAGCGCGCGTGACGTTGCGATTGTGCTCCGCCAGTGTCCGGGCGAATACGTGGCCGCCTTCGCCATCGGCGACGAAGTAGAGCTCGTCAGTGGCCTCCGGGTTGAGCGCGGCAGCCAGCGCGGCGCGGCCGGGGTTGGCGATGGGCTCCGGTGGCAGTCCCGCCACGCGGTAGGTGTTGAAGGGGCTTGCCACGGCGAGATCGGCGCGGGACAGCGGCCGCTCGAGGGTGCCCTCCCCGCCGCTCACCGCATAGATGACGGTTGGGTCGGATTGCAGCCGCATGCCCTGACGCAGGCGGTTCAAAAACACGCCGGCGACCCGGGCGCGCTCCGCTGGCACCGCCGTCTCGCGCTCGACCAGCGAGGCCAGCACCAGCGCCTCGGCGGGGTTTTGCAGATTTACCCACGGTGCGCGGTGGCGCCACAGCACCGCGAGCGCCTCGGCCATGGCCGCCTGCATGCGCCGCACGATGTCGGCGCGGCTGTCACCATAGGAGTAGTGGTAGGTCTCGGGCAGCAGCGAGCCCTCGGCGATCGCGGTGGGCGGTGCGCCAGAGAGGCCGGGCGCCGCGGCAAGCAGGGCCAGCACTTGCCGCACCGTGAGTCCCTCGGGGACGGTGAATCGGCGCGCCACGGTTTCGCCGCGCGCGATCTGGCTCAGCACCGCGCGCACGCTGGCACCGGCGGCGAAGCGGTACTCGCCCGCGCGCAACCGCGCAGCCTGGCCGTGCAGTCGCGCGGCGGCCGTGAACACGAGCGGGTCCGCGATGACACCGGCTGTCGCCAGCCGGCCGGCGATGTCACTGAGCCCAGCGCCGCGCGGCAGCACGAGGGTGACGGCGACCGGCGAAGGCCCTGGCGCATCGAGACGTGCGGCTCCCCAGAGCACGACACCGGCGGTTGCGGCACCAAGCGCGACAAGGCCGACGACGAGGATGCGAATGGTCCGCCGCCTCATGACCGGCGCGCGGCTAGCTCGGCCGGGAGAACACCAGGGTTGCGTTCGTCCCGCCGAATCCGAAGGAGTTGGACAGCGCGTTGCGCACGGCACGCTCCTTGGCGCGGTGCGGCACGAGGTCGAGGTCGCAGCCCTCGGATGGATTATCGAGATTGAGCGTCGGCGGGACGATACCGTGGGTGATGGCCAAGATGGAGAAGATCGCCTCGACGCTGCCCGCGGCGCCGAGCAGATGGCCGATGGCGGACTTGGTCGAGGACATCGACAGCCGGTAGGCGGCATTGCCGAACAACCGTTTGACCGCGGCGTGCTCGATTTCGTCGCCGAGCGGAGTCGAGGTGCCGTGGGCGTTGATGTAGTCGATATCCGACGCGTCGAGCTCGGCACTGCGGAGCGCGTTGCGCATCGAGCGATAGGCGCCGTCGCCGTCGGGCGGCGGGGCGGTGATGTGGTGCGCATCGCCCGACATGCCGTACCCCGTGACCTCGGCATAGATCGTGGCGCCGCGGGCCCTGGCGTGCTCGATCTCCTCGAGCACGAGGATGCCCGCCCCTTCGCCTATCACGAAGCCGTCGCGGTCGCGATCCCACGGTCGGGAGGCCCGCTTCGGCTCGTGGTTGAACCTGGTCGAGAGCGCCCGCGCCGCCGAGAAGCCCGCCACCCCCATCCGACAGATCGCGGCCTCGGCACCGCCGGCGATCATGACGTCAGCGTCGCCGAACTGGATCAGCCGCGTGGCGTCCCCGATCGCATGCGCCCCGGTCGAGCAGGCGGTGACCACGGAATGATTGGGGCCCTTGAAGCCATAGCGAATCGAGATGTGGCCCGACAGCAGATTGATGAGCAGCGAGGGAATGATGAACGGGCTGACCCGGCGCGGCCCCTCCTCCCAGAGCAGGACCACGGCGCGTTCCATCGCCGGGAGTCCGCCGACACCCGACCCCACCAGGACGCCCGTGCGCTGCAGGTCCTCCTCGCGCGTCGGCCGCCAGCCAGCGTCCTCGACCGCCTGCTCCGCCGCGGCCAAGCCGAAGATCATGAACAGGTCCATCTTCCGCTGGTCTTTGGTGGACGCGAAGTCCTCGGGGCGGTAATCGTGCGGCCCGCCGCCGCGCGGTACCTGACAGGCGATCTGCGCGGCCATGTCCGAGACTTCGAAGTTCTCGATGCGCGCGGCGCCGGAGTCGCCGTTGATCAGCCGCTCCCAGCTC
>VGEJ01000347.1 GCA_016869335.1 Alphaproteobacteria bacterium
GCCGGAGTGGGTGATCGGCAAGGTCATGGAGGCGCTCAACGACCGCGGCAAGGCGCTCAGGGGCAGCCGCATCCTGGTGCTCGGCATCGCTTACAAGAAGAACGTGGACGACATGCGCGAATCCCCCGCGGTCGAGCTCATGGAGCTTCTGGTGCGGCGCGGCGCGAGTGTCGAGTACGCCGATCCCCACGTTCCGGAGTTTCCCAGGATGCGCGAGCACCGGTTCGACCTGAAGAGCGTAACGCTGTCGCCGGAGTCGATCGTCAAGTTCGACCTGGTCCTGCTTGCAACCAACCACGACGCCTTCGACTACAAGATGATCCAGGCGTATGCGAAGCTGATCGTGGATACCCGCGGGGTCTACCCGGATCCCGGGCCGAACGTCGTCAAGGCCTGACCCATGCACGCCTACAAACCCATTACCGGCCGGCGCATCCGCTTCGCGGTGGTCGGCTGCGGCCGCATCTCGAAGAACAATATCGAGGCCCTCAAGCAGCATGCCGGCGAGGCCGAGGTCGCCGCCGTGTGCGACATCGATCCGGCCGCGCTCGCGGCGGCGCAGGCCGCAACCGGCGCGAAAGGCTTTGCGCGCTATGAGGACCTGCTGGAGAAGGCCGATATCGACGCGGTGGTGCTGTCTACGCCTAGTGGGCTGCACGCCGGGCAGGCGATCCTGGCGGCGGAGGCGGGCCGTCATGTCGTCACCGAGAAGCCCATGGCCACCCGCTGGCAGGACGCCAAGCGAATGGTGGCCGCCTGCGATGCCGCTAGCGTACGGCTGTTCGTGGTGAAGCAGAACCGGCGCAACGCGACGCTGCAGTTGCTCAAGCGAGCGGTGGAGGGCAACCGCTTCGGCCGCATCTACATGGCGTCGTTGAACGTGTTCTGGACTCGCCCGCAGGAGTACTACGACAGCGCGAAATGGCGCGGCACCTGGGAATTCGATGGCGGCGCGTTCATGAACCAGGCGAGCCACTACGTCGACCTGCTCGACTGGCTGATCGGGCCGGTGGAAAGCGTGCAGGCGTACACCGCGACGCTCGCGCGCGACATCGAGGTCGAGGACACCGGCGTGCTGGCGGTGCGCTGGCGTTCGGGCGCGCTGGGCACCATGAGCGTCACCATGCTGACCTATCCGAAGAACCTGGAGGGTTCGATCACCATCCTGGGCGAGAAAGGAACCGTGCGCATTGGCGGCCTGGCGGTGAACGAGATTCAGCACTGGGAGTTCGCCGACAAGCGCCCGGAGTATGAAAAGGTCCGCGAGGCGAGCTACGCGACGACTTCGGTCTACGGTTTCGGCCATCCCCTTTACTACGAGAACGTGCTGCGCACCCTGCGCGGTGAGGCGGAGCCGGAAACCGACGGGCGCGAGGGGTTGAAGTCGCTCGAAGTCCTGATCGCCACCTACCTTTCGGCGCGCGACGGACGAAGGGTGCAGCTGCCGCTCGAGTACTGATGGCGGCCACCGTTCACCCCACGGCCATTGTCGATCCGGGCGCGCGGATCGGCGAGGGCACGCGGGTCTGGCACTGGGTCCACGTTTGCGCTGGGGCGCGCATCGGCGAGCGCTGCTCGCTGGGCCAGAACGTCTTCGTCGGCAACGACGTCGTCATCGGCAGCAACGTCAAGATCCAGAGCAATGTCTCGGTCTACGACACGGTAACGCTGGAGGACGACGTGTTCTGCGGCCCCAGCATGGTGTTCACCAACGTCTACAACCCCCGCGCGGCGGTCACGCGCAAGGGCGAGTACCGCCGCACCCTGGTGCGCAGGGGCGCCACCCTGGGGGCGAACTGCACCATCGTCTGCGGCGTCACCATCGGCGAGTACGCCTTCGTCGGCGCCGGGGCGGTGGTGAACCGCGACGTGCCGGATTTCGCGCTCATGCTGGGGGTGCCGGCGCGGCAGGTTGGGTGGATGAGCCGGTTTGGAGAGCGCCTGCCCCTGCCCCTGGAGGGGGAGGGCGAGACGGTTTGCCCGCATACGCGAGAACGGTACCGGGTTTCCGGGGGGCGCTGCAGGCTGGAGATTTGACGATCCGGCCCGAAGCGGGTCTAATCCCGCGTTCAATGACTGAACGCACCCCCGCTTGCTCGACGACCGCACCCGCTACCGCCTGCTGAAGCTGCTCCAGGAGAACCCCGAGCTGTCGCAGCGGCGCATCGCCGAGGAGTTGGGCGTCAGCGTGGGCAAGACCAACCACTGCCTGCGCTCGCTGCTCGATCGCGGCTTGGTCAAGGTGCGCAACTTCCGCGACAGCCAGAACAAGCTTGCCTATGCCTACTACCTGACGCCCAAGGGCGCGAAGGAGAAGGTGCGCACCACGGTGGGCTTCCTGCGCCGGCGCCTGGACGAGTACCGCGAGTTGGAGCGCGAGATCGAGGAGCTGAAGCGCGAGGTTGGCGCGGTGAAAGGGGAGGTCCATGGACTTCATCGACCTTAAGGCCCAATACCGTGCGCTGAAGGAGCCGGTCAACGCGCGCATCCAGCGCGTGCTGGATCACGGCCAGTACATCATGGGCCCCGAGGTGAAGGAATTGGAGGACCGCCTCGCTGCCTTTACCGGGGCGAAGCATTGCATCTCGGTGGCCTCCGGCACCGAGGCGCTGCTGATCGCGCTGATGGCGCTGGGCGTGAAGCCAGGCGATGAGGTGGTCACCACGCCTTTCACTTTCGCCGCCACCGCGGAGATGATCGTCCTACTGGGGGCAAAGCCATTGTTCGTGGACGTCGAGGAAGACACCGCGAACATCGATGTCGCGAAGCTGGAGGCTGCAATCACGCCGCGCACCCGCGCGATCATGCCGGTGTCCCTGTACGGCCAGCC
>VGEJ01000348.1 GCA_016869335.1 Alphaproteobacteria bacterium
GGACGATGCCGAGGCGGCGCGCTGGTACCGCCTCGCCGCCGAACAGGACCTTGCCCAAGCCCAGAACAACCTCGGTGTCATGTACGAATACGGCCGGGGCGTGCCGCAGGACTATGTGCAAGCGCACAAGTGGTACAACCTGGCGGCATCGCGCTCCCCGGCATCCGACGATGTGGCCGTCAAGAACCGCGACATCGTCGCGGCCAAGATGACGCCGGCGCAGATCGCCGAGGCGCAACGGCTCGCGCGCGAATGGCGGCCCCGGCGATGACAGCCGCCCCGCCCACGGGGCGATCCAGGGGTGTCAGAAAGGACGGCACCCCCCTTTTGAGGCGCCCGGCCGGCTGAACGTAACGCGACGAAGCGGCCCGCCAGTCGAGGCCCAAGCGGCGTTCTATCTGTGGGCTAAGTTGTGGGCACGGCCGAGGCGCCTGACCAAATACCGCAGGACTCAGGCGTTTATTGAGAACAGGTGACGGATGGGGTGAATCCAGGAGGGGTTGCCCCCTGCCGGTTTCCAAGGCCGGTGCCTTCAACCGCTCGGTCACCCATCCCGTGGCGCGCCATCTCTTAGCAGCGCGCTCGGAGCGCGCCAAGGCGGCCAAGCGGCATGCGCCCGACGGCTCAGGCGGTCCCCGATTCCTGCCACACGGACTCGGTCCGCGCGCGCGGGGCGGGGCGATTGGCCTGCCAGCGGTCGAGGCAGAGCCACGCCCACAGAAGGCCGCGATGGTCGGCGGCGCCGGCCCGGTGCTCCTCCCACCGGGCTACCAGCCAGTCGCCGTCGAGCCCTAGATCGCGGGCGCGCGCCGGCTCGGGGTGCGGCCAGCGCCGCAACCAGGCCGCAATCGGCATGCCGAAGCCCTTTTTCGGGCGCCGCAGCACCGCCGCCGGCAGGAGGTCCGCCATCGCCGCCCGAAGGAGCCGCTTGCGCACGCCCATGCCGTGCTTGGCCCGATAGGGCAGGCGCGACACGAACGCGGTCAGGTCGCGGTCGAGAAACGGCGAGCGTACCTCCAGGGAGCACAGCATGCTCGCGCGGTCGATCTTGGGCAGGATGTCGTATGGCAGATACACGTTGCCGTAGTACTCGAGGGCGCGATCGTAGACGCTGTCGCGTCCCGCTTCCCACAGCGCGATGACGTCGCCATAGACGTCCTCGGCCACCACGCGTTGCCCCGTGAGCGCCGTGATCTCGTCCAGGCCGGCGGGCGCGAGCCAAGCAGGGTGCCAGGCCCCGGGGACGTGATCGAGGCCGCGGAGCGCGCGCCGCAGCTTGAAGTCGAAGCTGAGATCGGTGGTCTGCCGCGGCAGCCAGTCGGCGGCCTGCCGCAGCAGGCGGCGCCCGGCGCCGGGGACACGCGCGCCGATCACAGCGAGCGGCAGGGCGCCGAAGGTCGTATAGCCGGCAAACAGCTCATCCCCGCCATCGCCCGAAAGCGCCACCGTCACGTGCCGGCGCGCGAACCGACTCAGCAGGTAGGTGGGCACGAGGGACGGGTCGGCCAGCGGCTCATCGATGCGGCCGAGCACCTCGCCCACCAGACCCTCGGCGTGGGCGAGCGTCAGCGTCTCGACGTGATGGGCGCTGCCCAGCCGGGCGGCGACGGCGGCGGCGGCGTGGCTCTCGTCGTAGGACGGCTCGGAGAACCCGATCGTGAAGGATGGCGGCCGGTCACCGCCCGCCCGCCCAGCGAGCGCCAGTACCGTCGCCGAGTCGATGCCGCCCGACAGGAAGAAGCCGAGCGGCACATCGCTCTCCAGCCGGCGCGCCACGGCCTGCGCCAGGAGGTCACGCAACTCCGCGGCCCAGTCGGCCGGCGATCCGCGTGCGTCCGCCGTCACCCGATAGCGCCAGTAGCGCTCGCTCGTCGTCGTGCGCTCGGCGATGCGGTGGACGAGCACCTCGCCCCCGTGCATCTTGCGCACGCCCTTGAGCAACGTCGCGGGCGCCGGGACGAAGCCAAACGCGAGGAACCGACGCAATCCCTGCCCGTCGATCGCGTCTCCGACCGTCGGGTTCCGGCGCAACGCCGAGAGCTCCGAGGCAAACGCGAAGCCATCCGCGCGCTCCGCGTAGTAGAGCGGCTTCTTGCCGAACGGATCGGTGGCGAGGACGAGCCGGTGGAGCCGGTGATCGTAGAGGGCGAAGGAGAACATGCCATTGAGACGGCGCACGAGGTCGGTGCCCCACGCGGCGTAGCCGTTGAGCACGACCTCGGTATCGGAGTGGTCGCTCCGGAACCGGTGCCCGCGGCCTTCGAGCTCGCGGCGCAGCTCACGATGATTGTAGATCTCGCCGTTGAAGACGAGGACCGCGCCGCCGTCCGGCAGAGCGAGCGGCTGGCTGCCCCCGGCACGATCGAGGATCACCAGCCGCCGGGCGCCGAGCGCCACCGCGTGTGGTCCGCCATCGCTCTGCCAATAGCCGGCCGCATCGGGACCGCGGTGGGCGAGCGCGCCACACATGCGGGCGAGGTCCGCGAGCGAGCCCGGACCAACAAACCCGGCGATCCCGCACACTACTCCGCGCTCGGCAGGTTGACGGTCTCGAGGACTGAGTAGTGCCGCTTGTCTTGGCTCTCGTAGTACGTCCGAACGATCATCTCGGCGACCAGTCCCATCATGATGCTCATGATCGCGAGGGTCACCAGCATGACGACCAGCAGCGGCAGCGGCGTCGAGATGAACGAGACACCCTCAGCGAACTTGAGCCAGATAGCGTAGGCGCCGGCCAGCGCGGCGCCGAGCAGCATCAGCATGCCCAAGGACCCGAACAGGCGGAGCGGTTTGCTGACGTAGAGCGAAAGAAAACGGAT
>VGEJ01000349.1 GCA_016869335.1 Alphaproteobacteria bacterium
GAGGAGGTGCCGGGGCTGCAGAAGCGCATCGTCGTGGCGGCGCGCGAGGCGGGCAAGCCGGTGGTGGTGGCGACCCAGATGCTCGAGTCGATGGTCGAGGCGCCGGTGCCGACGCGGGCCGAGGTGTCGGACGTCGCCACCGCGCTTTACGACGGCGCCGATGCGGTGATGCTCTCTGCCGAGTCGGCGGTCGGCAATTACCCGGTCGAGGCGGTGCGGACGCTCGACCGCATCGCCCGCGCGGTCGAGCGCGACCCGCTCTACCGCGCCATCATGGAGGCCGAGCGGGCGAGTCCGGAGGCGACGACCGCGGATGCGATCAGCGCGGCGGCGCGGCAGGTGGTGGAGACTCTCGGCGGCGCCGCCATCGTCACCTACACCACCTCGGGCTCGACCGCGCTCCGTGCCTCGCGCGAGCGCCCGGCGGTGCCGATTCTCGGGCTCACCCCGGTTGCCGAGACCGCGCGCCGGCTGGCGCTCGCCTGGGGCGTGCACCCGGCGTTGACCGAGGACGCGCGCGACTTCGGCGATATGGTCGAGCGCGCCCAGGCGATCGTGCGGCGCGATGAAATCGGCACGCCGGGCCAGCGCATCGTGGTCACCGCCGGCGTCCCCTTCGGCACTCCGGGCGCCACCAACGTGCTCCGGATCGCGTTCGTTTGACCGCCTCTACAGCGGGGGGCAGCGCTTCGTCCGGAGGCGGGCCTGGACCGCGGGGCTCTGGAGTTCCTTGAGCGCGTCACGGGCGATCCAGCGCGCGGCCTTGGCAGGACGTGCGGCGAGGCGCTCGGCGGTCACGATCGCGGCCGCGTTGAGGGCGAGATTGCGCTTGCCGATCTGGCGCAGCGCCCAGTTCACCGCCTTGCGCACGAAGTTGCGCTCATCGTCCGCCTGGGCCTCGATCAGCTCGAGGTAGCCGATGAACGCCGCGTCCGGGGCGCGCTTGTCGTGCACCGCGAGCCCGGCGAGGAGCGCGAAGCCGGCCCGGCGCGCATAGGTCTCCTCGCGCGCCGCCCACGGCCGCACCTTGTCGTGCGCGCCCGGCACCCGCGCGAACAGGTGCATGCAGGCGCCATCGCACACGTCCCACGAGTCGAAGTCGGCGACCCAGGCCTCCATCAGCGCGTCATCGACCTTCCTTGGATCGGCGATCAGCACCGCGAGATGGCGCGCCTCGCTCCAACCGGAATCCCACAGCGCCACCGCCAAGGCGTGCTGGCGGCGGTAGCGCCGCGCCATCGCGCGCAACTCCGCCATGCCGACGCCGAAGGCGCGCTCGACGTTGATGCCATAGCGCGCCTTGCCGAGCCGGTTCTCTTCGCGACCGAGCGCGCTGAGTCCGGCGAGCACCGCCTCGACCGTTGCGGTCTCGCCCGTCACGGGCGCCCTGTTGCCTCGGCGCGATGCGCGGCGGCGAGTTCCGCGAGGCTGGAGAAGCGGAACCCGTAGTGCACGGGCCCGGCGGGGGGCTTGGTCGCGCCACCGCCGCGGCCTTGGCGGCGGTCGATCCAGGCGGTGGCGATGCCCATCGCGTGCGCCGGAACGTGATCGTGATAGAGGCTCTGGGCGGCATGTAGCAGGCGCTCCCGGGGAACGCCGAGCCGCGCCGCCTCGGCCAGCAGGTAGGCGAAGTTGCGCCGGTCGGGCTTGTAGCTGCCGATGTCCTCGGCGGTGCAGATGGCATCGAAGGTCACGCCGAGGCGCGCGTTGCTCGCCTGGAAGCTCGTGCGATCGACGTTCGAAAGCACGATCAGCCGGTAGTGCCGCTTGAGATAGCCGAGCGCCGCGGCCGAGTCGGGGAATGCCGGCCACTCCGCGATCGCCGCGCCGAAGCGCTCGGCTGCCCCCGCGGCGACGGGCCGGGCGAACCGCTGAGCCAAGCGTCCATGCACCGCCGCCAGAACTGCCGGGTAGCGGAGATCGGGCGTCGCCGCCTGCTGCTCGGCCTCGGCTTCGGCGAAGGCGGCGAGCAGCGTCGCGCCATCGAGGGGGCCGGTGGGGGCAAGCCACGCGGCCAATGCCGCGAGGATGCCGCTTTCCCAGTCGATCAGGGTGCCGTAGCAATCGAAGCTCAGCGCCGCGAAGTCGTGCAGCCGCATGCCAGTCCCATTCCGCCGTCGCGGCCCATTATAATCCGGCCGTGGCGGAAGAGATCGAGATCGCCGAACTCGGGGCCGCGGTGCGGGCCGGCGACCGCCGCGCGCTCGCACGCGCCATCACCCTGGTCGAGTCGCGCCGCCCCGATCACCGGGGGCAGGCCGATGCGCTCCTCGCTGCGCTCCTGCCGCACACCGGGGCGGCCACGCGGATCGGCATCACCGGCGCGCCGGGAGTCGGCAAATCGACGTTCATCGAGGCGCTCGGCCGCCACCTGCTCGAGGTCGGCGAGCGCGTTGCGGTGCTGGCGATCGACCCCTCCTCGCAGCGCAGCGGCGGTGCCATCCTCGGCGACAAGACGCGCATGGAGGAGCTCGCGCGCGCACCGGGCGCGTTCATCCGGCCCTCTCCCGCCGGCGGCACGCTCGGCGGCATCGCCGCCCGGACGCGCGAGGCGATGCTGGTGTGCGAGGCGGCGGGGTTCGGCGTCGTGTTGATTGAGACCGTCGGCGTGGGCCAATCGGAGACCGCGGTCGTCGATGTCGCCGACATGCTGATTCTGTTGCTGGCGCCGGGCGCCGGCGATGACCTGCAAGGGCTCAAGCGCGGCATCGTGGAGCTGGCCGACCTGATCGTCGTCAACAAGGCCGATGGCGTGCTCGCTGCCGCCGCCGGGGCGCTCGCCGCCGACTATCGCCTCGCGCTCGGCCTCCTCGCGCCGC
>VGEJ01000350.1 GCA_016869335.1 Alphaproteobacteria bacterium
TACGAGCAACGCATCGATGTCTCCGAGGCCATGATCCATGTCGCCCTCGGAAGCCTCTTGCTCCGAAGAATAAGCCATTGAGCCAATTCTCAAACGGACTCTGAGTGGATGGCCGTGGTCAAGATCAGCGATGGGCAAAGGAAGCGAGGAATGACGGCAATCCGAGTCGATCTGTGGGGCGACTCGATCACCAGACCGAGCTCCGACATGAAGCGCTTCATGATGGCGGCCGAGGTCGGCAACGAAGTCGAGGGCGAGGATCCGACAACGATCCGACTCTGCGAGATGGTGGCTGACCTCCTCGGCAAGGAGGCGGCGCTATTCGTCACCTCGGGCACGATGGCGAACGAGGTGGCCTTCCTCGTCCATTGCCGGCGCGGCGATGAGATCATCCTCGATCGGAGTGCGCATCCGCTGCATACCGAGGTCGGGGGCCCGGCCGCGCTCTCGGGTGCGATCACGCGCCCGCTCGATGGCGCCCGTGGCGTGTTCACGGCGGCACAGCTTGAAGCGGCCATCCGCCCGCCAAGCCGACAGGCGCCCCGCCCTCGCCTGGTCTCGATCGAGCAGACGAGCAACCTGCACGGCGGCGCGATCTGGCCCCTCGAGGCGGTTGAGGCCGTTGCGGCGGTAGCGCGACGGCACGGCCTCGCGGTTCATCTCGATGGTGCCCGGCTCCTCAATGCGACCGTCGCGCTCGGCGTTCCGCCCAAGGCCTTCGCGGCGGCGGCCGATTCGGTGTTCATCGCCCTGACCAAGGGGCTCGGCTGTCCCATCGGCAGCGTCCTCGCCGGCTCGCGCGCCTTCATCGACGAGGCTTGGCGCTGGCGCCAGCAGCTCGGCGGGGGCATGCGTCAGGTCGGCATCATCGCCGCGGCCGGGATCTATGCCTTGGAGAACAACGTCGAACGACTCGCTGAGGACCACGACAACGCGCAGCATCTCGCTCGCGGCCTCGCCGACATCCCCGGTGTCGAGATCGACCCAGCGCAGGTCGAGACCAACATCGTGCACTTCGGCGTCGCCGGTTCCGGCCTCGCGGCTACCGAGATCCGCGATGCCTTGCTCACGGAAGGTGTACGGATGCGCGCCATCGCGCCGATGGGCATGCGCGCCCTCACCCATATGGACGTGTCCCGCGCCGGGATCGACGAGGCGCTCACCGCCTTTCGCCGGGTGGTGGACCGCGCCTCCGGCACGAGCCAGCGCTACGCGTAGGGGGTCGTCATGCGGCTTGCCGACAAGGTCGCCATCGTCACCGGCGCATCGCAGGGGCTGGGCGAGGTCATCGCGCGCGCCTACGCGGCGGCCGGCGCCGGCGTCGCCGTCCTCAATCACGGCACGCCAGCCAAGGGCCGCGAGGTCGTTGAGGGGATCGCGGCCGCCGGCGGGCGGGCGATTCATGTGCTGGCAGACATCCGGCATGAGCGGGAAACGACTCGGGCGGTGACCGAGGTCATTGCGGCGTTCGGTACCGTCGATATCCTGGTGAACAACGCGGGCATCTACCGTAAGCGCACCATCGAGGAAACGACCGAAGCCGACTGGGACGACACGCTCGACACCAATCTCAAGGGAGCGTTCCTGATGAGCAAGGCGGTCGTGCCGGAGTTCAAGCGCAAACGCAGGGGCAAGATCATCAACATTTCGTCGGTCGCTGGCGTCGGCGGTTTTCCCGGCGCGGCGGCCTATTGCGCGAGCAAGGGCGGCCTCAATCTGCTGACCAAGGCGCTGTGTCTCGAACTCTCGCGCTTCGGCATCAATGCCAATACGCTCTCGCCCGGAAGCTTCATCACCCCGACCAATCGCTATCTCCGCGAGGACGCGGAGTGGTGCGCGCAGATGCAGCAGCGCACGGCGACCGGTGGCGACTTCGTCCCGGCCGAAGCCGTGCTCGGCGCGGCAGTGTTCCTCGCGTCCGCCGAGTCGGATCATGTCCACGGCGCCAATCTCGCGATCGACGAGGGGTGGACCGCGTGGTAGGGCGAACGGGCGCCGGCGCGGGTGTCTTGGAGCGCTGCGCCCGTATCGTCGAGCTGCTGGGGAGCAGCCCCGATCCGCTGTCACTGACCGAGGTCGCCGACTTCCTGAACCTGCCGAAAGCCACGGTGCATCGTCTCCTGAAAGCTCTCGTCGGGGTCGGCTGGGCGGAGCGGGAAGGGCGACCGCGCGCCGCCTACCGTATCGGTCGGCGGCTCACTACGGTGCTCACGGCCGGCTCGGATGACGCGCTCCTCGCGCTATGCGCCGAGCCCATTCTCACCACCCTCGTTGACCGCCTGAACGAGACCTGCTTTCTTGCGCGCCTCGCCGGGCAGGCGGTGCACGTCGTGACCTTCCGCGCGCCGCGCCGCGGGTTGCGTGGAACCGTCGAGCCTGGCACCGTCATGCCGGGGCACGCGGCGGCCTCGGCGAAAGCCATCATCGCCTATCAGGACCGCGCTGTGATCGAGCGCGTCTTGCGCCGCCCGCTTCGGCGCTATACCGCGCGGACCATCACCGATGACGCGGCGCTGCTGAGCGCGTACGCCGAGGTACGCGCGGCGGGCGAGGCATTGTGCCTCGGCGAGATCGAGAGTGACGTCGCGGCCTTCGCAGTGCCCGTCCGCACCGGCCGGAGCGTCTACTTCAGCATCGCCGTTACCGGTCCGCACGAGCTGCTGGGCGCGGCCGACCATGCGGCGGTGATCGATGCGATGCGGAGTGGAGCGCACGCCCTCGCCGAGGAGCTTCACCGCCGGCTCCGCCGCCGCGGCGGCGAGCTCTG
>VGEJ01000351.1 GCA_016869335.1 Alphaproteobacteria bacterium
GCTTCGCGGCGGCGGCGCTGAGCGCGGAGGACAACGCCGACGAGATGCGCATGGCCGATGGTGGCGTGCAGTTCCTCAGCAACCGCGCCGGCGGCATCCTCGGCGGGATTTCGACCGGTCAGGACATCGTAGTGCGTTTCGCCGTCAAGCCGACGTCCTCGATTCCGAAGCCGCTGCGCACCGTCGACCGCTACGGCAACGATACCGAGATCGTCACCACCGGGCGCCACGATCCATGCGTCGGCATCCGGGCCGTGCCGGTGGGCGAGGCGATGGTGGCGTGCGTGCTGGCCGATCATCTGTTGCGCCACCGCGCCCAATGCGGGGGATAGGCGATGCCACAGCCCAAACACGTAACCGCACTCCGAATCAAGCCACCGGGCGCGCTGGACGATGATCTCGAGGCCTACTTCCGGAAGTGCCAGGACAAGCTCGGCCTGATCCCGAACGTGCTGCGCGCGTACGCCTGGAACCCGCGCAAGCTCCGCAACTTCATCAGCTTCTACAACGAGATCATGCTGGGTGAGTCGGGGCTCACGAAGCTCGAACGCGAGCTGATCGCGGTGGCGGTGTCGTCGGCCAATCGCTGCTACTACTGCGAGGTCGCCCACGGCGCGGCGGTGCGGCAGTTGGCCGATGATCCCGAGCTCGGGGAGATGGCGGTCCTGAACTACCGCGTCGCACCCCTGCCGGCGCGCCAGCGCGCGATGCTCGACTTCGCGGTCAAGCTGACCAGGGACTCCCATCGCGTCGCCGAAGCCGATCGCAAGCGGCTCCGGCGCCACGGTTTCACCGACGCGGACATCTTCGACATCTGCGAGGTGGCGGGCTTCTTCAACATGTCCAACCGCGTGGCTTCGGGTATCGACATGATGCCGAACCCCGAGTACCACGCGATGCAGCGCGGCACGCCGTTCGTGCCGCCGCCCGCCGACAAACCTGCTGGCCGAGTCGCAAAGGCGCAGCGCAGTCCCCACCGGGCGCATTCGCGCCGCGCGCGGTGAGCGCTCGCTCAGCGCGGCTCACCTGCGGCGGCGTGAGCCTCGATCTCGACCTCCTAGATACGCCGACGGCCGAGGCAGTATGGCGGGCACTACCCATCGCGGCGCGCGCCCAGAGGTGGGGCGAGGAGGTCTATTTCTCGACCCCGGTCCAGGCCGCGCAGGAGCCCGGGGCGCGGGCGGTGGTGGCGCTCGGCGAGGTCGCATTCTGGCTTGCGGGCGGCGCCATCGCCATCTGCTTCGGCCGCACCCCTGCCTCGCGGCGCGGAGAGCCGCGCCTCGTCTCGCCGGGCAACGTGTGGGCCCGCGCCCGTCAGGACGTGCGCGCGCTCACCGCCGTGCGCGAGGGCGATGCCGTGCTGCTCGCGGCCATCGCGGCGGAGTAGGGCGCCTCGGCGACTAGGAATCGTTCGCGCCAGTCTTGCAGGCGCGGCGCCCAGCTACCACATGCGGATCGCGCACCGGCCGCTCTACTTCGCGCTCGCGGCCGTGGTATACCGCTTCACCTACCTGAAGCAGGCGTTGGTGCTTCTCCTCGTGTTCATCGGCGCCAAGATTTTCATCGCCGACCTGTTCGGCTGGGCGAAGTTGCCGGCGGAGTGGTCTCACGCCGTCGCGTTCGCCATTCTGGCGGCGGGCGTAGCGGTCTCGCTGTGGCGCACGCGCGGATCGCCCTCGGCTCTGGCGGCCGATCGGTAACACCGGCTCGCGGAGGAAGGCATGGACCGATTGCTTGCGGGTTATCGCCGGTTTCGCGCCGAGGTCTGGCCGGCCGAGCGCGCGCGCTATGAGGCGCTCGCCCGGCGCGGGCAGCACCCGGAGACCATGGTCGTCGCCTGCTCGGACTCGCGGGTCGATCCGCAGACCGTGTTCGGCGCCGGGCCGGGCGAGCTGTTCGTAGTGCGCAATGTGGCGGGCTTGGTGCCGCCCTACCACCCCGACGCGGGCTGCCACGGCACCAGCGCGGCCCTCGAGTACGCCGTGCGCGTACTCAAGGTCGCCCGCATCGTCATTCTGGGTCACGCCCAGTGCGGCGGCATTCGGGCCATGGTCGAGGGCGCGCCCCGCACGGCGCGTGACTTCGTCAAGCCGTGGATGGAGGTCGCCGCGCCCGTCCTGGGCGCGCTACCGGCGCACCTGGCGGGCGCCGACCGCCTCAGCCACTGCGAGAGCGAGGTAGTGCGGCTCTCGCTCGGCAACCTCGCCACGTTCCCCTGGATCGCGCAGGCTGTCGCTGCGGGGCGGCTCACGCTCCACAGTTTCCGCTTCGATATCCGCAGCGGCATACTGGCGCGGATCGAGGCTGATCGTTTCGAACCGATCGTGTGAACCGCGCGGCACGACGGCGCGGTCAGCCTTCCCGGGCGATCTCGAGCCGGGTGCGCCACACGCCGCGTTCGTGGCGGCAGGCGATGCCGCTCTCGCGCACCGCCTGGCCCTCACGATCGAGGACGGTCGCGTACTCGCGGCACCACTGCCCGCCGGCCGACTTGAACGTCCGTACGGGGGTTACCCGGCCGCGCCCCCCGCTCCCGGGCGCGGTCCACTCGATGCTCGTCCCGCTTACCTTCTCCTCGAGCGCGAGCGACATGGCCGCGGCCAATGCGGCACGATCCGCCGCCTGGCCTTGCTCGAGCGCCGCCAGGCGCAGCTCGATCCGGTGGCTGGCGCCAAAATAGCCGCCCGTCGCCCCCACCACCAAGGCGGCGATCGCTGCGGCGGCGGCCCAGGCGAGCGCGGG
>VGEJ01000352.1 GCA_016869335.1 Alphaproteobacteria bacterium
GCACCAACAACATCCTCACCGACTGGCGCCTCTACGCAGGGTTCAACGCGGGCTACGGCGCGTTCGTGACGCGGCCCTATCCGCCGCGCGCGACGGTGCACGCCGCGCTCGCCGACCCGGGCGCGTGCGTCCAGGTCGAAGCGATCGCGCACCGCCGGGGGCGCGACGCCGCGGTGCTCGAGGCCGCGCCGCCGGGCGCACAGGCGCCCACCGAGGCGGGTGCTCCGTGAGCGCCGCTACCTCCCCATCGCGTGGGCCGGCGGGCCCGGCTGCGTGGCTCGCGGACAATTTCCTGGAGCTCACCGCGGCCGCCATGCTGGTGATGATCTGCGTGATCGTTTTCGCCGGCGTTTTCTTCCGCTACTTCCTCCAGATCGGCCTGGGCTGGACCGAGGAGCTTGCGCGCTACCTGCAGGTTTGGATGACCTTCGTCGGCGCGACCGTGGCCGTCAAGCGTTGGGCACACTTCCAGCTCACGATCGTGGACCAGGTGATCCCTCGTGGCGCGCGCCGCTTCACGCGCATCTTCGGGATCCTGGTCGTAATGACGCTGGCGGGCATCATGATCAAGCACGGCATCGAGATCACGCGCGTCACGTGGAATCAGTCTTCGCCCGTGCTCGGCTGGCCGATCGGTTATCTCTACCTCCTCGCACCGGTATGCGGCGTGCTGATGGAGATCTACGCGCTGCAACACCTGGTGCGCGCTTGGCGCGGCGCGCCCGAAGAACCGCCCGGCGGACCGCACGCGGCCCTCGAGACCGGCGGCAAATGAGTTCCTGCGCGCCATGATCGTCCTCCTCGTGCTGCTGAGCTTCATCGTGATGGTGCTGCTCACCGCGCCGGTCGCCTTCGCCCTCGGCGTGGCGGCCGCGATCGGCCTGCTCGCCTCGCAGAGCGCGCCTCTGTTCGTCGTGCCGCAGCGCATTTTCGAGGGCGCGGATTCGTTCGTCCTGCTCGCGATTCCGCTGTTCATCCTGGCGGGGGCGCTGATGGAGACGGGCGGCATTTCGGCGCGCCTGGTCAATCTGGCGAAAGCCCTGGTCGGGCATGTCCGCGGGGGGCTCGGCATGGTGGTCGTGGTGAGCGAGGGGCTGTTCTCCGGCATCTCGGGATCAACCGTCGCCGACGTCTCCGCCATCGGTTCGCTGATGATTCCGGCGCTGCGGCGCGCGGGGTTCAGGGCGGACCAGGCGGTGGCGATCGTCTCGGCGGCCTCGGCGATGGGGATCCTGATTCCACCCTGCCTCCTGATGGTCGTCATCGCGCAGATCGCCGGCCTCTCGGTCGGCGCCATGTTTCTGGCCGGGTTCATTCCCGCCGCGGTGCTCGCGGCAGCGCTCGTGGCCCTGATCTACGTGCAAGCGCGGCGCGACGGCATCGGCGGCGTTCCTCGCGCCAGCCTGCACGAATTGGGCCGCGCGCTGCGCGGCGCGCTGATTCCGCTGCTCATGCCGGTGATCATCTTCGGCGCGATCCTCGGTGGCATCGCCGACCCCACCGAAGCCGCCGTGCTCGCGGTGATCTACGCCTTCATCGTGGGGGTATTCGTCTACAAGGAAGTGACCTGGCGACAACTGCCGAAGATCCTCGTCGACAGCGCCGTCACGAGCGGGATCGTGATCTTCATGGTCGGCACCGCCTCGAGCTTTTCGTGGCTGCTCGCGGTCCAGCAGGTGCCGGCGCAGCTCGCCGAGGCGATGCTGTGGCTCTCGAGCGAGCGCTGGGTGTTCTTCGTGATCAGCATCGTCATCTTCATCGTGCTGGGCGCGATCCTCGAGGGACTGCCCGCAGTCATCATCTGCCTGCCGATCTTCCTGCCGATCGCGCAGCGCCTGGGGATCGATCCGATGCACTACTCGGTCGTCGTGGTCGCCGCCATCGGTCTCGGGCTGTTCCTGCCGCCAGTGGGGGTCGGTCTTTACATCGCGGCATCATTCGCCGAACTGCGCGTCGACCAGACGATCCGGGCGATGTTACCCTACGTGCTGGTGCTGTTTGCGGGAATTCTCGTGCTGATCGCCTTCCCGTGGCTCACGCTGATCGCGCCGAAACTTTACCTGGGCCGGTAGGCCCGAACCGAAGAGGAGAAGCCGTCATGTCCGACACACCGAAGCAATCGTTCGATCGCCGCCGCTTCCTGCACGCCTCCGCCGCGCTCGCCACCACCGCCTCGCTTGCGCCGCCGGCGCTCGGCCAGGCCCCTGCCGCCGTCCGGCTGCCGAGCAAGCTGCAGCTCAAGTTCGCCACCATCGCCGCCGAGAGCTTCCCTTACGTGGATGGCGCGCGGCGCTGGAAGGAACTGCTCGAGACCCGCAGCGGCGGGACCATCGAAATGCAGATCTTCCACTCCGCCTCGCTCGGCAGCGAGCGCACCATCAACGAGGGCGTGCTCGGGGGCTCGATCAACGCCGGCATCGGCGCGGGTGCCTGGGCCGGATTCGTCGCGTCGTACAACGTCGTTTCGCTGCCGTTCCTCATCCGCGACCTCAAGGACATGGCGCGCCCGCGAGCGGCGAAACGGTCAGGGTCCGGTAGGGGTTCCGGGGTGGGTTCATGGATCCTTCCATCTTATTATTACGCAATGGCTGGAACGACAAACAGGCGAATCGGGATCGTGGGCGCGGGAGCGCTGGGCGGCTACGTCGGCGGCTGGCTGGCGCAGCTCGGGCAGGACGTCACCTTCATCGACCCCTGGCCGCAAAACGTCGAGACCATCCGCGCCAAGGGCCTGGA
>VGEJ01000353.1 GCA_016869335.1 Alphaproteobacteria bacterium
AACCTGTTCCTGTGGCCGGGCGGCGGGTACGGCCGCAAGGTGATCGAGGCCGGCCTCGCGCTGGCGCTCGACTTCGGCTGGCCGAAGCGACGGATCATCGAGGTCTATCTCGGCATCGCCGAGTGGGGACCGGGGCTGTACGGGGCCGAGGCCGCGGCACGCGCCCATTTCGGCAAGTCGGCGCGGGCGCTCAGTCGGCGCGAAGCGGCGCGCCTGGCGGCCATCCTGCCGAGCCCCCGGCGGTGGTCGGCGGTGAAGCCCGGCCCATACGTTCAGAAGCGTGCCGCTACGATCGCTGCTCGCGCGGGTGCGCTCGGCACCCTGATCGATTGCGTCGGGCCGCGTGGCTGAGCGCGGCTAGGCAATGAACAGGCGGACGAGCGCGCCGAGAGCGGTCGCCGCGGCGAGCGTCGGCACAACGCCGAGCCGCAGGCGGTGTAGCGCGACGAACGCTGCCACCGCGAGGACGAGCGCGACGACATCGATGCTCGCCCATTCGGGCGCGAGCAGCACCAGCGGGCCGCGCTGCCACACCCCGACCTCGGCAAAGATTACGTGGGCGGCGAACCACGCGACGAGGTTGAGCAGGACACCGGCGACTGCCGCCGTGATGCCCGCGAACGCGCCCGCGAGCCAGCGATTGCGGCGCAGCCGCTCGACGTAGGGCGCGCCGAGGAAGATCCACAGAAACGACGGCACGAAGGTGACCCACGTCGCGACCGCCGCGCCGAGCACGCCGAGGAGGAGCGGGTCCCGCGCGCCCGGGTCCTGGAAGGCGGCAAGGAACCCGACGAACTGAAGGACCAGGATGAGCGGCCCTGGGGTGGTTTCGGCGAGGCCGAGGCCGTCGAGCATCTGGCCGGGGCCGAGCCAGCCATAGCCGCTTACTGCTTCCTGGGCGACGTAGGCCAGAACCGCGTAGGCGCCGCCGAAGGTGACGACCGCCATCTTGCTCAGGAACACTCCGAGCTGGGCGAGCACGTGGTCGCTTCCGAGCGCGCTGACCAGCAACCCGAGCGGGACCAGCCAGAGCGCGAGGAAGGCCGCCGCCGCGATGTTCGCATGCCGGGTATTGCCGACGACCCGGGCAAGGCGGGCCTGCTCGCCGCCCGGCCCGCCATGCCCGGAGACCGGCGACCACAGGCCGGCGGCCGCCGCAGCCGCGCCGATGGCGCCGGCGCCGATGACGACCACCGGAAACGGCAGATCGAACAAGCGAAGCGCCACGAACGCCACCACTGCCAGGCCCCACGCCACAGGCCCGTGCAGCGCGCGCTTGCCGATGCGCAGGAGCGCGGCGATGACGACTGCCACCACCGCAGCCTTGAGGCCGTACAGGAGGGCACCGACGACGGCGAGTTGAGCGAACGAGACGTAGACGATGCTCAGCGCCAGAATGATCGCGGCGCCGGGCAGGACGAACAGAACGCCGGCCACGGTGCCGCCGCGCACGCCGTGCAAAAGCCAGCCGAGGTAGATCGCGAGCTGCTGTGCCTCGGGGCCCGGCAAGAGGACGCAGTAGTTGAGCGCGTGGAGGAACCGCGGCTCATCGATCCAGCGCCGCTCTTCGACCACCAGCCGATGCATGAGCGCGATCTGCCCGGCGGGCCCGCCAAACCCGAGCACACCGATCGTGGCCCAGAGGCGCGCCGCCACCATGAACGGGACCGGGACGGCGGTCTCGCCGCGCTCACCCAGAGTCAGCTCCGTTCTGCCGCGGCCGCGCCGTCGTTCGGCCGGCTACTGGGCGGCGGGCGGCTGCGAGTTCGCTTGATCATCGGCCAACCCGCCGCGCAGCTTGGCCTCGATGAGCGGTACTTCCTTCGCCGCGGGCGCGAACGACAGCGCCCGATTCCACTGGAAGCGGGCCTCGTTGACCCGACCGACCCGCCAGTAGGCATCGCCGAGGTGGTCGTTGATGACGGGGTCGTCCGGCACTAGCTCGACCGCCCGCTCCAGCCAGCGCACGGCCTCCACGTGGTCGCCCATGCGGTAGTAGACCCAGCCCAGGCTGTCGGTAACGTAGCCGTCGCGAGGCCGGAGCGAGACGGCGCGCTGCAGCATTTGCAGGGCGCGGTCGTAGTTGCGCCCCTGCTCGATCCAGGAGTAGCCGAGGTAGTTGAGGACCAGTGGCTGATCGCGCTCGAGTTCGAGCGCCTTGAGGAATTCGGCTTCGGCGCGCTCCCACGTACCCGCGCGTTCGAGCGCGATGCCGCGCGTGTAGTGGAGAGTCCATGACGGCTGCTCGGGCGCCCGGATGCGCTCGAAGACCCGGTCGTAGGCGGTTATCGCCTCGGCCCAGTGCTCGCGCGCGCGCAGCATGTCGGCTAGTGCGACCAGAGCATCGGTCCGTTCGGGCCGCTCGGCGGCCATCGCCTCGAGGACGCCCCGTGCCTCCTCGATCCGCTCGATCCGCTCGAGCACCGCCGCCGTCCGCAACCGGCCATTCCAGGCGTAGGGTGTGCCCGGCGCGATGCTGCGATAGAGCACGATTGCTGCGTCCCAGCGCTGGGCCGCCTCGAGGAGGGAGCCCAGCAGGGCCTGCGCGGCGGGGAAATCGCGGTGCAGCGCGAGCGCTAGGCGGACGTTGATCGTCGCGCCCTCGACCCGGCCCTGCTGTGCGAGCTCACCGGCAAGGTCGAACAAGCCCTCGGCGAGGCCCGCGGCGGCGCTTTCGATGAACGGTGGCGGCGCGGCCGCTACCCGCGCAAGCTCCTCGGCGATAAGCGGGTTGC
>VGEJ01000354.1 GCA_016869335.1 Alphaproteobacteria bacterium
GCCGGTCGAACCGCCGAGGCAGAGCCCCTCATGCTTCAGCAAGTCGAAGACCTCATTCACCGCTTCAGCATCGGGAACCTGGTACGCCTCATCGATCGCGACCCCCTCCAGATTGGCGGTCACGCGGCCCTGGCCGATGCCTTCGGTGATCGAGCTGCCCTCCGCCTTGAGCTCGCCGTGCTTGTAGTAGTTGTAGAGCGCGGCGCCGTGGGGGTCGGCGAGCGCGATGACCACGTCCTTCTTGCGCTCCTTCAGGAACAGACTGACGCCGCCGATCGTACCGCCGGTGCCGACCGCGCAGACGAAGCCATCGACCCGGCCATCGGCCTGGCGCCAGATCTCGGGTCCGGTGCCCTCGACGTGGGCGCGCCGGTTGGCGACGTTGTCGAACTGATTGGCCCAGATCGCGCCGTTCGGCTCGCTGCGGTCGAGCGCCTCGGCGAGCCGCCCAGAGTACTTCACGTAGTTGTTGGGATCGCGGTAGGGGACGGCGGGCACCGGTATCACGCGCGCCCCGCATAGGCGCAGCATGTCGATCTTCTCCTTGCTCTGCGTGTCGGGGATGACGATGACGGTGCGATACCCGAGCGCATTGCCGACCAGCGCGAGCCCGATGCCGGTGTTGCCCGCCGTGCCCTCGACCACCGTGCCGCCGGGGCGCAGCCGGCCGCTCCGCTCGGCATCGCGAATGATGAACAGCGCGGCACGGTCCTTGACCGAGCCCCCGGGATTGAGGAACTCGGCCTTGCCCAGGATGTCGCAGCCGGTGCGCTCGGAGGCCCGGCGCAGCCGGATCAGCGGCGTGTTGCCGATCGTACCGCAGAAGCCATCGCGTACGTCCATGAAGCCTGCCCTTGCCGAGATCGCGGCACTCTAGCCGGCGCCCTCGAGGCCAGCAAGCGAGGGCGACCTCAAGGCATCGCGCAGCGCCCCATGGTTCAGGGCCAGCCACTGCAGGGCGATGACGGCGGGGCTCGCCACGATCCGTCCGGCCGCGAGCACGGTGAGCGCTTCGCTGCGAGACATGACGAAACACGGATGTCTTCGCCCTCGTCGCAATGGCCGTGCACGCCACCCGCGGCGCGCGCATCGACCCGGGCACAGAACAGCGTGACATACTCGGTCGCGCCGCCGGGACTGGTGTAGCAGCCGCCGATGCGGCGGAGATCGCGCGGCTCGAGCCCGGTCTCCTCGCGGGTCTCCCGCGCCGCGACGTCCTCGGGCGCCTCGCCGGGCTCGACGACGCCCCCGACGACCTCGATGAGCCAGGGCTCGCGCCCGGCGGCGAACGGACCGGCGCGGAACTGCTCGATCAGGACAACGGCGTCACGTTCGGGATCGTAAAGCAGTACCGCGACGGCATCGCCCCGCTCGAACACCTCGCGCACGATCTCGCAGCCGAGACCACCACTGTGGAGGCGGTGGCGCAGGCGGTAGCGATCGAGGCGGAAGTGGCCGGCGAAAGCGGTTTCCGACCCGGTGATCTCGACGTCGGCGCGATCGCTGGTGACGCGGCGCGGTCTCACGCCCGCTCCGCCGCGCGGGCGAGGTCGTCCGCCCCCGGCCCGAGCGGCTGGCCGTAGCTGAACTCGACAGCTGTCCCATCCGGGTCGCGCACGCCGCAATAGTAGCCGACCGGATAGGGCTCCTCGCGCGGCTCCCAGATCAGCAGGCCGCGGCTGCGCGCCTTGGCCGCGACGGCGTCGACCGCGGCGCGGCTGTCGAGCGCGAATCCGAGATGGCTGTAGTCGGTGGGCGTGATCGTCCGCCCCGGCCCACCCGGCAACAGGACGATGACGAGGTCGCGCTCCCGCCCGGGTTCGGCGAGCCAACAAATGGGTCGCCCGTCGGGCTGGGTCCGCTGATGAACGGTGGTCAGTCCGCAGAACTCGCGATAGAAGGCCGCGCACGCCTCGACATCGGCGACGTGCAGCGCGAGGTGGGTGAGGGCAGGGCCCGTGGTCATGGCGGCCGAAGGTCACCATAGCATGCGCGCGCCGCTCCTGCGGGAAGACGACGGCGCGGCCGCTGCGGGAAGCCGGCGGCACGGCGTTTTGACAGGCGGCGGGCCCTTGCATAGGGTCGGGCCGTCGGGGCGGCGGCCGGCGAGGGAGCAAGAGCATGGCGAACTACGATTTCAAGGGCAAGGTGCTGGTGTTGACGGGAGCGAGCGGCGGCATTGGCCTCGCCACGGCGCGCTACTTCGACGGCTGCGGCGCCAGCATGCTCCTCACCTATCACCACAACGAGAAAGCCAAGGCGCTGGCACGCGAGCTCGACCCGACGGGCAGGCGCATCGTGGCGGCGCCGGTCGATATCAGCCGCTCGACCGAGTGCACCGCGCTCGCCGAGCGCTGCCGCCAGCAGTTCGGTCACTGCGATTTCCTGGTCAACAATGCCGCCATCCTGCGCATGGCTTCGGTCGCGACGATGACGGACGAGCTGTGGCGCGAGGTGATGGCGGCCAACCTGGACAGCGTGTTCTACATGTGCCGCGCGTTCCTGCCGCTGCTGCGCGATGGCGGCGCGATCGTGAACATCGCCTCGACGGCGGCGCACCGCGGCGCCGTCAACCACTCGGCCTATGCCGCGACCAAGGGCGCCGTGCTGACCTTCAGCCGGAGTCTCGCGCGCGAGATCGCGCCCAGGCTGCGCTGCAATGGGCTGTCGCCCGGCATGGTCGATACCGAGATGCTCGGCGAGCTGCCCGAGGAGGTGATGCAGACGCT
>VGEJ01000355.1 GCA_016869335.1 Alphaproteobacteria bacterium
TGGTGGCGGCGACCTGGCCGTTCTTGAACAGCATCAGGGTCGGGATGCCTCGGACGCCGAAGCGCGTGGGCGTGACCGGGTTGTCGTCGATGTTGACCTTGGCGATGCGCACGCGGCCGGCGAATTCGGTCGCGATCTGTTCGAGATGAGGGGCGATCTGCTTGCACGGCGCACACCACTCGGCCCAGTAGTCGACCAATACGGGCTCGGTGGACTTGAGAACATCGCGCTCAAAGCTGGCGTCAGTGACCTGCGTGATGCTCACGGCGCCTTCGTGCCTCCACGACACGGCGGGAGCCGGCCCGCCGCGACAATGCGGCCGGCGGCGGTGACGTCCCGCCGGCCGGCCTGATGAACACTAGGTGCGCCCGCTCATCGCGTCAAGGCGGAGCCGTCATGGTTGATGGGGCGCGAGCGCGTCTGCGCTGAGTGGCATGAGGAGGGGGCCTTCAGTCCACAGGAGGGCGCAGCGAACCGTCCGGCCGGCGTGGATCGCTCCGAGCAATGCCTGGTAGGCCGCCATCTGCTGCAGGTAGATCGTCGGGACCTCGTCCACACTGCGTGGCGGCGGGCGGTGAGTCTTGTAATCGATCACAAGCACTTCTTCCCCGCTCACCGCCAGGCGATCGACCTGGCCGACGATCACCCTGCCAGCGACACGCCCGGCGAGTGGCACCTCGGCGCGCGAGCCTGGTCCGAACAGCGGCGCGAAATCGGGGGTCGCGAGCACGCCGAGCGTCACGCGACGGATCTCGTCCTGCTCGGCCGGGCGCAAGCCGTGGCCGGGCTGCGCCAGGTACGCTGCCGCGGCCGCTTCGCGCTGCCCGGCGGCCATCGCGGGAAGTGTCTGCAGCAGGCGATGGATCAACACCCCGCGGCGCCAGGCCGGCGCGGCGCGGCCGAGCGGGGAGCGAACGACGGGCTCGACCCCCGCGGGCCGCGAGGGCGTGAGGCGCGCATCCGCTGGCGTAACCGGTGCCGTCGCGCCAAGCCAAGCCGGTGGGCGCGTCTCGGGCGTCTCGCGTGCAGGGCCGCTGGGGTGGTCGGGAGCGCTCCTCCGAGGCTCGGCGACGCGCCAGAATGGGGCGCCGTCCGCCCCCGCGACCTCGCTGCCAAGCTCCCTCACGGCAGGAGCGATCAGGTCGTACCAGCAACCTGGCGCCCGCGCCTGCAGCGTGTTCCAGCCGCACACATAGAGCCGCTCTTCCGCCCGCGTCAGCGCGACGTAAAGGAGGCGCCGGTACTCCGATCGGAGGCGCTGCTCAGCCGTCTCCCGCACCAGCAGGGATTGCCCATCGCAAGCATCCTTGCGCGGCGGCCACAGCACCAGGTCGGTGCCTTCCGGCCACAGGAGCTTGTCCTCCAGGCGCGGGACGCGGCAGGTGTCGGGGAGGAATACGATCGGCGCCTCGAGGCCCTTGGCGCCGTGGACCGTCAATAGCCGCACCTCGTCCCGCCCGTGCTCGAGGTCGCGCCGGACCTCGGCTCGGCCGGTCTCCAGCCAGTGCAGAAAGCCCTGCAGCGACGGCGCGTGCTCGCGCTCATACTCGAGCGCGCGCGCCAGGAACTCCTCCACCGGCTCGGCCGCCTCGGCGCCGATCCTGCCGAGCAGACGTTCGCGACCGCCGCCGGCGCTCAGCACCTGGGCAAACAGCTCGAACGGCGGATGGTAGTCAGTGCCAGCGAGCAGGCCGCCGAGCGCCGCGCCGGCGGCGGCGAAGTCGGGGTGCTCGGCCGCTCGCCGCTGCAAGGTGCGCCACAACGATGCGGTGCGCCCGAGTGCCAGCTCAGCGAGCAGCTCCTCGGAGAAGCCGACGAGCGGGCTGCGGAGCAGCGTCGCGAGCGTGAGGTCGTCGTCGGGGAGCAGCAGGAAGTGGCCGAGCGCGATGAGGTCCATGACCGCGAGGTGATCGGTGAGGACCATGCGGTCGACCCCCGCGACACTGATGTCGGCCTGCTTCAACGCCCGGACCATCTCTTCGAAAAAGGTCGTGGTGCGGCGCTGCACCAGAATCATGATGTCGCCGTGCTGGATCGGGCGCGCCCGCGAGTCGAGGATTTCCTTGCCGTCGAGCCAGCCGCGGATCGTGCGCGCGATGCGCCGGGCGAGGCGTACGGCGGCGCTTTCCTGCTCCTCGCGCTCGAGCGGGAGACGCCATTCGCCGGGCTGCGGCACCTCCGCCGCCGCCTCGGGCGCCCACAGCTCGACGAGCCCGGCTTGCCCCCGACGGTGCGAGCGATGACCGATCGGGTCATCGCCCTGGAGCAGGCCCTCGCGCGCCGCCGGATTGGCGAACACCCGATCGACGACCCGGAGCACGGCCGGCACCGAGCGGAACGAGGTGGTCAGCGCGACACGGCGCCATGCGCCCGGCGCCGCGCGTGCGCCGAAGTGCGCTCCAAACCTGGCGAAGGCCGCGGGATCGGCGCGCTGGAAGCTGAAGATCGATTGCTTGGGATCGCCCACAGCGAAGATGGTGCGCCCGGCCTGGCACGCCCCTTGCCCGACGAAGAACTCCTCGGCCAGCGCGGCCACCACGTCCCACTGTTCGCGACTGGTGTCCTGGGCCTCGTCGATCAGGATGTGGTCGATCCCGCCGTCGAGCTTGTAAAGCACCCAGGCGGCGGCCCCGGCTTCGAGCAGGAGGGCGCGGGCCTTGAGGATGAGGTCGTCGTAGTCGAGCCGGGCGCTGTAGCGCTTCGCCGC
>VGEJ01000356.1 GCA_016869335.1 Alphaproteobacteria bacterium
CCATCTGGAGGCGGAGACCCGATTTTTCCTGAACGGCATTGGCGGAGGCGTGGCGTTGGCGAGCCAGTAGCGGCGATGCGAGGGCACCTTGCCGGAGACGGTACCGTGCGCGCGCCCGAGGCCATGAAGGAGGCAAGACTCGGGTCAGCGGACATGATCCAAATCATGGCGCTGGGCCGCAAGCCGGTTCTTCAGGACTGAGGGTCGCTCGCGGCTGAGGCCGCTTCCGAGTACAGTTGCGCCAACGCGACCTCTGGAGAGCCGCCATGAATCCCCGAACGATTGCCATCCTCGGTTTGGGCGAGGCGGGCACGGCGCTGGCCCGCGGCCTCCGACAGGAGACGTCGTGGGGCACGGCGGGGGGATCGCTTGTCGCGGTGGACATCGGGCTGGGCGATGGCGCGCGCGGGCGCGCCATGGCCGAACGGGCGCGCGGGTTCGGCGTCGCTCTCGCCGGCCGCTATAGCGACGCGTTGACCGCCGCCGATCTCGTCTTTTCAGTGGTGACGGGCGACGAGGCCGCCAGCGCGGCCCGATCGGCCCGCCCGCTGTTGCGGCCGGGTACGGTGTTCCTCGACCTCAACACCGTGACCCGCGAGATGGCGCGTGTCACCGACCGGGAGTTCAACGGAACCGGCATCGTGTACGTCGATGTCGCGGTGATGGGGATGTTCCATGCCAACGGGTACCGGGTGCCGATGCTGCTCGCCGGTCCCGCTGCTCCGTGTCTTCTGGACTGGCTCGGCGGCGAGGGCTTCAGCGCCAAGGTCCTGAACGACCGGCCGGGCGATGCCTCCGCCGTGAAGATGCTGCGGAGCGTGCTGATGAAGGGCCTCGAGGCGCTGAGCGTCGAGTGCCTCGTCGCGGCCGAGGCCCAGGGACTCCGCGAGGAAGTGCTCGACTGCCTGGCAGATTTCGACCGGCTCAGGTTCCGCGACGCGGTGTCGAACCTGGTTTGCACCCACCTGGTGCATGGCGAGCGGCGCCTTGCGGAGATGGAGAAGGTGCGGCGCACGCTGATCGAGACCGGGGTGGCACCGCTCATGACGGGGGCGACGTGCCAGAACCACGCCCGCACGCTCGCCCACGGCGTGCTGCGCCCGGGCGGCCCGGTGCCGACGCTGACGGAGGCGTTGGCGGCCCTGGCGCCGGTTGCGGCCGGACCGCGGCAATAGAGCACGCCCGTGACCGCCGTCGCAGCCCCGACGCGCTCCGGCGGATATGCTGTCATGGATGCCCAATCCGGGTATTCCTCCCTGTGAACTTGGGCCCGCCCCTTTAGGGACGGGCCCTTTTTTCGCCCGGCGGCGCGTGGGCGTTGACGCCGACGGCCGATTCCGGATGCAACCGAGCGCCAGTGCGCGTCACTCACGTGGCGCGGACACTTGGCGGGGCCAAGTCGCGGCGCGGCTACGCGAGCGGCTCCTTCCGGCCGGGGTTGAGGAGGGGACCGGGGCCGTAGCTCGCGAGCAGGTCGTCAGCGTATTTCTCGATCTCGGCCCAGTCGATCTCACGGCTGTTGTGGGCGCGCACCACGAAGGCCGGCCCCATGTAGAAGCGCTCGTACTGCAGGTGGCGGCCGCCGAAGTCGGTGCCAAGAACATCCCACGCCGCCTTGAAGAGCTTGTACTTGGCGAGCGCCGACTGGGTCGGCGCCTGCCAGAGCCGCTCGAACAGTGCACGCGTTTCGGGGTTCTCCAGGACCGAGATGTCGGCAGGCATCTGAAACACGCTGCCACCCGACAACTCACGCACCTTGGCACAGATCGCGTCGTAGTTCTGGGTGCACCAGTAGATCGTGGCGTACATGTAGTGGCGGTTGTAGTTCACGAAGCCATTGCCGAGGTCTTCGTGGTCGTGGATCTGGCCGTGGATCATGCCGTTGATGATCCCATACATCGCCGCCAGATGCCCGAGATCATCGGCCACCGCGGGGACGCCGGCGATGCCCATCGACTGCGTGATGCGCCGACACAGCCCGATCAGCAGCTTGAGCTTCGAGCGGTAACGCACGGCCGCCTGGTGATTGGACAACGTGTGCGCCGGGGTCCTGAAATAGACGTCGCGAGAGAGCGCGATGTCGTCGTGGACGAAAACCCGCTCCCACGGCACTTTCACGTTATCGCAGACGACGACACAGTCGCTTTCGTCGTAGCGGTAGGCGAAGGGGTTGTCGAACTCGCTGGCCGCATAGCGCTCGAACGATTTGCGCGACCACAGAGTCACTCCCGGCGACCCGGCGGGTATGCAGCACGTGATGGCCTCGGTTTCGTGGCCCGGCGCCAGCGGCAGGAGGTTGCCGATCCAGATGTCGTTGCTGAAGGCGGCGCTGGTGGCCAGCATCTTCATGCCGTTGACGATCACGCCGTCGTCGCGCTCGGCGGTGACCGCGAGGGCCGGCACCCGCTCGTCGGCGTCGCGGCCGTACATCTTTCTGTCGCGCGTGCCCTGCGGCGGAGCGACGGCGTGCGAGAGGAAGATGTCATTGTCGCGGCAGTGCTTGTAGTAGCGGTGCACGTTGTCGGCGAAGCGGTAGGTCGGGGAGTCGAAGACCTCGGCTTGCATCGCCGCGCCGGAGATGTAGCCGCCCACGAAGTCCGGCGAGCGCCCCATCATGCCGTAGGTCAAATCGGCGATCGCGGTGCACGAGGCCGTGCGCCGTTCGAGATCGGCGCGCGAGCGCGGCATGAGGTAGTAC
>VGEJ01000357.1 GCA_016869335.1 Alphaproteobacteria bacterium
ATCCGTTCGCGTCACCGGGTGGATGGACAGGGCGCTCGCCTCGTAGACCAGGCCCGCGAACGGATCGGCGTGCAGGTTGCCCGGGTGCTGGTGGATGTCGTGCGCGGCGTAGTACTCGGGGACCTTGAAGCCGTCCTTCACCTCCAGGGTTCCGGACTGCGCCGCCGCAAGGCGCCCGGCAGCGCGATCCGGCTCGCGCGCCAGTTGCGCAACCAGGCCCCAGCGCGAGGACGAGTACTTCGACTTCTGCACATGGCGCTCCAGCCAGCAGAAATAGGCGTACGTGGTGCTGCGCTCGAACAGCTGCGCGACGTCCTCGGCGGTCCGGACCTGGCGGCCTTCCTGTTCCGCCAGGCGCTTGCGCAGCTCGTACTCCTCGCGCAGGCGCGGGAACAGCTCCGTCGCCCACCACGTGCGCGCTTCCATGATGAACTCCTGGAACGCGTTCGCTTCGCGGCTGCGGAACAGGGTCAGGGCGGCCATGGATTCAGGTCAGGTTCACGACTTGGAGGCGAGGCGCCCGGGCAGGCCCTCGAGCACATGCCGCACCATCGCGCTGCGCGAAGCGGCAAGCTGCGACGCCAGCGCCCCCTCGGGCACAAGGCTGTCCAGCTTTGCCGGATCCAGCGCGCCGCGTTCGGCGAGCGCCGCCTCCAGCAGCGCGAGGCGGTCGCGCAGTACCTGCACTTCCGCGGTGAGCGAGAACACCATCCCCAGCAGGCGATCCAGTGCGGGATCGGCGAAGAAGGTCTGCTCGGCCTGCGGGCCGACGACGGGATCGGTGCTGTTCATGGCCGCCAATCATCGTCAGCCGAAGGGGGCGCTGTCAACCGGTAAGTGGCCGGTGCTAAGATGCAACTCGTTCATTTGCCTGCTCAATTCAAGCCATCCATGAATGCGATCGCCGCGCCCACCGCCAACGCCCCGCTGCTGGACCGGATCGAGCGCCGGTTTCCGCTCGCCATGGACACCGCGATCCCGAAGATCCGCGAATTGTACGTCGCCGCGACGCGCAACCAGTGGGATCCGGAGCGGGACATCGACTGGACCGCGCTGGACCCCGACGCCATCCCGGACGAGCAGCGCGAAGCCGCGCGCAACTGGTGGAGCCGGCGCGGCTGGGGCGAATACGGCGCCATCTCCGAGAGCCCGACGCTCAGCGTGCGCTTCACGCAGGACCGCTTGCCGGTGGAAATGGCGTTGTTCTTCGCCCTGCGCACCAACGAAGAGGCGCGCCACGCCGAGACCTGCTACCGCATGGCCGAGCGCCTGGGCGGCTACATCCCGGCGCCGATCCACGCCGACTTCACCAAGGCCATCGGCAGCCACGGCGTGCGCAAAATGGCGCTCGACCCGGACACCAGCGTGGAGTGCATCATCGCCGCTCTGGTCTGCGGGCTGGAGGAGTACGCCTTCGACTGGTTCCGGCTCATGATCGAGACCACCACCAACCCGGTGGCCAATAAGGCGCTCAAGCTGATCCTGCGCGACGAGGTGCGCCATTGCGCCTTCGGCTGGCATTTCATCGAAGCGCGCCTGCCGCATATGAGGCCCGATGAAATCGAGCGCATGCGCCAGGCCTTCATCGACACCACCATCCAGGTCGAGTTGACCGGCTACCGCGTGCCCTGGATGGCGCCGGACTCGCCTATGACCGACAAGGAAAACCGCATCGACGCCCTCACCCGCGCCGCGGGCCTGGGCGCCTCCATCGAGTCCGAGGAAAAACCGGTGTTCATCGCCACCATGCAGCGCGTGCGCCGTCGCTTTGCCGAGCTGGGCATCGACATCCCCCTGTTCACCCACGCGAAGCTGGGCACCTTCTAGGGCGGCATGACGCTCATCCTGCAGGAGTACCGCTTCCCGCTGCACCTTGAGCCCAAGGTCGAGAGCATCTGGGAGGTCTACCGCCTCGCCAAGGCGGAACGCTGGGATCCCTCCCGTTCCGTAGCCTGGGAGCGGCTCGATGCCGGCGCCCTGCCCGCCGAGGCGCGCGAGGGCGCGCGCCTGGCCTGGAGCCACCGTGCCTGGCTGCTGTTTGGCCGGCTGTCGGAGACGCCCTCCCTGCTGGTGCGCTTTTGCCTGGAGCGCCAGCGCGAAAGCGCGATCCGAAATATTTCCTGTCGCTGCGCGGCGCCGACGAGGCCTGGCACCTGGACCTGTGCCATCGCGTCGCCGAGCGCTGCGGCGGCTTCGTCGCCCAGCCGGGCAACGCGGCCTACGCGGCGCGCTTCAACCAGACCCTGCACCGCGAAGTGCTGGACGCGGCCCTGGGCCTGGACGAATACGTCGGCGCCTACGTCGCGCTGCGCGAGCAGCTCGAAGCCGCGCTGCTCGCCGCCGCGCGCGCCGCGACCACCGAGCCTGTGCTGGCCTCGACGCTGGACCTGATGCTGCGCGACAAGCTGCGGCATGCGCAGTTCGGCTGGCTGTACCTCGCCCAGCGCCAGGCGCAGCTGGACACGGCTACACGCGCCGCGATCGCGCGCCGAGCGCAGGACATGCTGGCGCGCTTCTACGCTGGCGGCCTGATGGTGCCGGGCTTCGCGCCGGATATCGCCGGCGACGTGGCCGCGGCGCAGGAAAAGGCTGCGGCTGCGGGCTTGGGCATCGCGCCCTTAGGTGCGCAGCGGCAGGCGCTGCGCGGCGCGATCGAGGATGCGCGCGCGCGTTTTGCGGCGCTCGGCG
>VGEJ01000358.1 GCA_016869335.1 Alphaproteobacteria bacterium
GACAGCGGCGATGCGGCCGAAACGCACCGCGGTCTGGCCCGGACGGACGTCGCGCGAGGGCATGACCAACACGCACCCATCGTAAGGTGTGGTCACCGCTTCGCCGCCGTCGTCGGCGATCATGGTGCCGGCGCGCACAATCGTCTCGAGCCCGATGACGGGACGAACGAAGCGAAAGCTGCTGCTCGCCACGGTTACCGCGTGGGTCACCTCGACGGTGCGCTGGGGTGGCGGCGGTTCCGGTGACAGGTGGGCGGCCACGAAGGCGGGGTCGAGCACGGCGAAATGGTTGAGGAACCGCAAGCACACCTCGCGGGCGACCACCGCGCTCCCGCTCGCCCAATGCTGGCCACACTCGACCAGAACCGCGGTCTTGGGACTCGCCGGATCGTCAAAGCCGGCGAAATCGCGCAGCCGCACGCCCGCGACATGGCCAGCATCGGCGACGACCACGGCCGGCGCGCCGATGGCCGCGGCGAGCGCGCGATTCTTCGGCAGGAGCCCGCTCAGGAGCATGGGCGGGCTCGGCGTTACCATCGAATGCAGATCGAGGAGATGATCGGCCGCGGCGTAGAGCGGCCGCAGCATGCGCGCGCGGATGCGCTCGCGGGTGCGCGGCGGCCCATCGAGCACACCCGGACCCCACAGCCGGTTGAAGTCCTCATCGAGGCAGCGCGAGGCCTCCGGATCAGCGGGATCGAACGCGGCGTACGCGGCGACATTGGCGAAGCTCAAGCTCAGCCGGCCGCGCCGCGGCCGCACGTCATGGTCGAGCAGGAACGTCAGCGCGTGTGCCCCGCACAGCTCGTTGCCGTGGGTCAGGGCGTTGATGAGCAGGTGCGGTCCCGGTGCCTTGGCGACGAAGCTCCAGGCGTAGGGGACGCCGGTGTTGCCGGCGGCCCAGGCCGCCAGATCGACCGGCTCGAGCTCGACCGCCCACGCCGCCGGCAGCCCTGAGGCGGGGCTCGCGGTCACTGGGTGAACTGCTCGCTCAAGATGCGTTCCTCGAAGTTGTGCTCCGGGTCGTAGAGCAGGAAGAACCGATGGTCGTGGGTCTCGCCGACCTCCACCCGGACGACATTGCGCACCTCGGTGTGGTCGGCGACGGCACTCACCGGTCGCTTGTCTTGATCGAGGATGTCGAGTGTGACGCGCGAGGTGCTGGGCAGGAGCGCGCCGCGCCAACGCCGCGGCCGGAAGGCGGAGATCGGGGTCAGCGCCAGCGCCCCGGCGCCGATCGGAATGATGGGACCGTGGGCCGAGAGATTGTAGGCCGTGGAACCGGCCGGGGTCGCCACGATCAGCCCGTCGCAGATCAGCTCCACCATGCGCACCGTGCCATCGACCGTGATGCGGATCTTGGCCGCCTGCCGGGTCTGGCGCAGAAGCGACACCTCGTTGATCGCCAGCACCTCGCGCACCTGGCCGTTCGCGCGGGTGGCGATCATGCGGAGCGGGCTCAGCATCACGCGCTGGGCCGACCTCAGCCGCTTCAGGAGGCCCGCTTCGCGGTACTCGTTCATCAGGAAACCGACCGCGCCGCGGCTCATGCCATAGACCGGGATCTCACGGTCCATGAAACGGTGCAGCGTGTTCAGCATGAAGCCATCGCCGCCGAGCGCGACGATGACCTCGGCCTTCGCCGGCAGCACCGAGCCGTAGCGCTGGCGCAGGCGCCTCAACGCCGCTTGCGCCGCGGGCGCATCGGAAGCCAAGATCGCGATCTTGAGGCCGGCCATGGTGGGAAAAGGGGTTAGTGGGGCGCGAAGTATAGCGCGGCGGGCGGCCGCACTGCACGCGCCCGGCAGACCTCTCAGCTTGCCCTGCGGCCCCAGAGGTAGCCGAGCGCGGCACCGATGATGCCGATCAGCGCGGTGATGATTTCAGAGAGCGGCACATCTTCCCTCGGGGGCAGCCACGAGAGTGCAACCACCATCGCCAAACAAAAGAGTATTGCCACGCCCGTGATGTTGTAGGCGGCCTGCGAGTCGGACCCGAACACTCGGCCGATCCAGCCGACCTCCACACGTTGACGTTGAAGGTTTAGGCGCTCGAAGTCCCCGAGAAGGTCTCGTCCTCGTTCGGTACGCGCCAGGGCCCACGAATCCGCCCCGAAGGATCGGGACCTGTCAACGGCCGTAACCCGCACCGGGTGGGAGCACCAGGCGCATCCTCACGCAGTCCGAGAGGCTTTGTGTCGAGTGCGTCGTCGTGTCGATAACCGTCTCGGCAGCCGATAGAAGAAGCTCCATCGCCTCGCCGAGTTTCGCCTTCGTGGGCTCGTCGGCGGTGGACACGATGACCTCCTGAATGATTTGGGCGGCCCTGGTAATGCTCTCCGCGGCATCAAACTGCCGTTTCAGGTCGCCGGTCGAGGTGTATGCCAGCTAGTCCTGCATCCCGTACTCCCACTTCACAGAGCCGAGTGCCCGCCGCACGCAAGTAGACTAACACGATGCGGGTCAGGTGGGAGAGGGGCGGCCGCTCGTCGGCGGGGCGCCGGGCGGGTCAGCCGCCGGTGACGCTCATGTGGCGGGGCACGGCTGGCTGGGTGTGGCGGCGGTCGATGACGAAGTCGTGGCCCTTGGGCTTGCGGCCGATCGCCTCATCGATCGCCGCTTCGAGCAGCGCGTTGCCTTCGCTCGCGCGGAGCGGCGCGCACAGGTCGGCCGCGTCGTTCTGC
>VGEJ01000359.1 GCA_016869335.1 Alphaproteobacteria bacterium
GGCCCTGGAACCAGCCGACCGCCTGCCCCGCAATGAGCGCCGCCGCGGAAGCGTCGATCAGCGCCGCCTCGTCCACGGTATCGAAGCGCGCCCCCGCGGCGCGCAGCCGCGCCTCGATCTCCCCCTGAGGGTAGGACGGCCCGAGATAGGAGCCCGCCATCGTGTCGCCGCCGTTGACCACGCGGGATCGCCCCTGAAACAGATGGTAGGCACAGAGGGCCGCACCGAGCGCACCTCCGGCATCGCCTGCCGCGGGCTGCACCCAGATGTCATCGATCAACCGCTCGCGCAGGAGTCGGCCGTTGGCGACGCAGTTGAGCGCGACGCCGCCCGCCAGGCACAGCCGGCGCAGACCGGTCTCGGCTACGAGCGCCCGCACCAGACGACACATGACCTCTTCCGTCACCGCCTGCACCGAGGCGGCGAGATCCATGTCGCGCTGGGTGAGCCGCTGGTCTGCTTGGCGCGCGGGTCCCTCGAACAGCTCGTCGAACCGGGCGTTCGTCATGCGCAGGCCGGTGCAGTAGTCGAAGTACGAGAGGTCGAGGCGGAACGAGCCGTCATCCTTGAGGTCCATCAGGTGCTCGAGGATGCGGTCGCGGTAGCGCGGCGTGCCGTAGGGCGCCAACCCCATGACCTTGTACTCGCCCGAGTTCACCTTGAAGCCGGTGTAGTAGGTGAACGCGGAATAGAGCAGGCCGAGCGAGTGCGGGAACTGGATCTCGCGCTGCATCGTGAGGTTGTTGCCGCGCCCGATCGCCATCGAAGTGGTCGCCCACTCGCCGACGCCATCGAGAGTCAGCACCAGCGCCTCCTCGAACGGCGAGGCGAAGAACGCGCTCGCCGCGTGGCTCTGGTGATGCTCGGCGAACAGGAGCCGGCGCTGCCAGTCGAACCCCGGCATCCAGGTCTTGAGCTCGCGCGCGAGCAAGCCCTTCTGGAACAGCTTCTCACGCAGCCACAGCGGCAGGGCCTGGCGGAACGAGGTGAAGCCGCGCGGCGCGAAGGCGAGATAAGTCTCGAGCAGGCGCTCGAACTTGAGGAAGGGTTTGTCGTAGAACACGACGTGATCGATGCCCTCCAGCCCGGTATTGGCTTCACGCAAGCAGTAGTCGATGGCCGCGCGGGGGAAGGCCGAATCGTGCTTCCTGCGCGTGAAGCGCTCCTCCTGAGCCGCCGCGACGACGCGGCCGTCCTCGATCAGGGCCGCGGCGCTGTCGTGGTAGAAGGCCGAGATGCCGAGGATGCGCACGGGCTTCAGAATACCGTGTAGATGAACGGCGCGACCACCGTCCCCTGGGTCAACACGACGAGACCGCCGAACATCACCATCATGATCAGGATCGGCAGGAGCCAGTAGCGCTTGCGGGTGCGCAAGAACCGCCAGAATTCCATGAGGAACGACATCGTCAGAACTGCTGGCGCATGGATTGCGGCTCGGGTCCCGGCGGCGTGCGTGCGATCCAGTAGCTCGCCGCGCCGCGCTCAAGCTTCAGGCGCAGGGGGTCCTTGCCGAACAGCCGCATCAGCAGCCCGATCGGGGTGACCGAGCCAAAGAAGATCAGCCCGAGCACCACCGGCGTGACAACGCGGTGGAGCAGGAGCCCGAGCGCGGTCCAGGCCCGGTTGATCGGCGAGAGCCAAGCTGGGCGTACCACCGCGGCCGCGAGCAGCACGTCGGCGATCGCCAACAGCCACCACACCGGGCGGCCCGCGTCGAGCAATGGCCACAAGGCGAGCGCAGCCAGCACCCCGGCCATCACCAGGCCAAAGACCCGATCGGACGATCGCCCGCCGACATCATGCCGCCGTCCCGAATCCTCGTGCGCACTCATCGCCCCATCCTATTACGCGAGCCGTTAGCAATCCACGGCCGGCGTGCTGCAGCAAGCGGGACCGAGGAGGCGGTATTCTGCGGCATCTCTCCCGCTCTGTCCGGGTCGGCTCGTGTCCCGCGACCGTGACGCCGCACGGCACCGCCCAGCCGCTCTCGTGGGGCGGCGTAGCCGCATCGGTGGCCGAGATACCGAGGATCCGTGGGCGCCTCAGAACACAGTACACAAGAACGGCCCGATCACGGTGCCCTGACTGAGGACGACGACCCCGCCGAACAGAGCCGCAACGATCAGGATCGGCAGCAGCCAGTAGCGCCTGCGCACGCGAAGAAACTGCCAGAACTCGATGATGAACGCCATCGCCGAAACTCCCGCCGAGTCGCCGACGTCAGTGACTAACACCTGGGTCTCGAAGTAAAGCGGACCGTGACTCCGCGACTGCGAGCCGGCGCGGCCCGGCGTCACACCTCGCCCAGACGAGGTCGGCGGCCTTAGGCGTTCGTGGTCTCATTCCGCCAGGTCATTGCCTCACTCGGTGTGCCTGCATCCGGCGACCCTACTTCGAGCGGCGGCCGATCATGATGAAGAGGCCGCCCTCACGACCGTAGCTGAAGAGCATCTCGACCTCGGCCACGAACCGGTCGAACGCGGTTCCAGGGTCGTGCGGCTCGAACAGGCGCTCGCTCGCGGAGAAGCGCTTGGTGATGCCCGGTATCGAAGAGACGAACGAGAAGCCCGCGGCGGCGAACCACTCGAGTGTCTCCGACATCGTGTGCTTCGTCTCCTGGGGGTGGCGGTATTGGTCCTGGATCCAGGCGCG
>VGEJ01000360.1 GCA_016869335.1 Alphaproteobacteria bacterium
CCGCTCGCCGAGTCGGCCGCGCCAGCGTTCGGCCACGGCGATCGCGTTCTCGCGCATGGCAAGGGCGGCGCGGATGGTACGTTCAGGATCGTCCTCGTGCGCCAGGGGGGCCCGAACACCGCGAGCACGGCGTCGCCGAGCAGCTTGTCGACGTAGCCCTCGAAGCGCTGCATTGCCTCGGCCATCGTGGCGAACAGATCGTCCTGCAGCGCCCGCATCTCCTCGGGATCGAGCCGCTCACTGAAGGTCGTGAAGCCACACAGATCCGCGAACAACACCGTGACGGGGCGGCGATCGCCCTCGCTGTCCTCGGCGTGATGCGCTCCGGTGTCCGGCGTGGGTGCGGCATGCGCGGGTGCCGCCTGCGCCGGCACTTCGGGCGGCGGTGGCACCGCGCCGGCACCCATCTTGGTGCCGCACTTCGGACAGAATGCAAAATCGGGTGGACAGACGAAGCCGCAGCTCGCGCAGGCGGCGGCCAGTTTGTTGCCGCACTTCGGGCAAAACGCAAAATCGGGCGGCGAAGCAAAGCCGCAGTGTGCACACGTCATGGCTGCGCGGTCCGGCAAAGACCAAGCTTATGGCGGCGCCGGCGGTGCAGCAAGAGATGCTGCGTCACAAGCGCCTAGCGATGGCCAAGCAGCGCCTCACGGAAGCGGTCCTTGAGCAAGACGCCATCGCGCGGCGGCAGCACCAGCGGCAATGGCTCGGTCCCGACCTTGATCGCCAGGAACACTGGCCCCTCAGCGGCCCGGATGAGCGCTGCCGCCGCCTCCAGCGCGGCCTGATCGGCGACCCGGCGCACGATGGGAAAGCCCGCCGCCTCCGCCACGCCAGCGAGGTCGACCCCGCGCGCGGTATGGGTCTCCTGCATGCCGGTCTCGCCATAGCGCTCGTTGTCGATCACCACGACTGCAAGGTTGGCCGGCCGCTCTGCCGCCACCGTGGCTAGGCTGCCCAGGCCCATCAGCATTTCGCCGTCCCCGGTGATCACCAGGACGCGCCGGTCGGGCCGGGCCAGCGCGACGCCGAGACCGATCGCCACCGCGCTGCCCATGGCGCCCCACAATCCGAACTGGAGGGGGTGGTCGCCGGCCGCCGCCGCATCCCATGTGGTCGCGCCGAGCCCGAGGACGACGGGAAGCCGCTCGTCGCCGGCCAGCAGGCGTGCCACGACGGCGCGGCGATCGAGCCCCTCACTCGCCACTGCCAGCCCCCGCGAACCTCTTGATACCGACGATGCGCTGCGGGATGAGCACGGCCTCACGCCGGAGTGCCCGGAACGCTGTCGTCGCGGCTGCAGCGACGGTATCGGCGATGTCCTCGGCGCGTTCGGGCCGGTGCACGTCGACCGCAGCCAAACGCAGCACCTCGGCCGCCGCCTGCCCCATGGGGATCTGCCACTCGTTGGCTTCGCCGAGCTCGCCCCGCATGGTCACGAGCATGACCAGCGGGAACCGGCAGGTCTGCATCATCGCCAGCGCGTTGACGATGTTGCCGACCCCGCTGCTTTGCATGAACACGGTTGCCGGCATCCCGCCAAGCCAGGCGCCGGCGGCGAGCGCGATCCCCTCTTCCTCGGTGGTCAAGGGCACCGACCGCATGCGGTTGTCGGCCTGGCACAGCGTGATCAGCCGGCTGAGGCCGGCGTCCGGGACGTAGCCGACGATGCCGACCCCGAGCCCCGAGAGCGCCCGGTGCGCGCCGGCCGACCAATCCGTCCCGCCACCTCCCGTTTGCGTCATCGCCCGAACCGGTTGGACCGTCGGCGATTGCTATAGCACAGCCAAGGAAACTTGCGATGGGTCGGGTTATGCTTGCCGCTGCACCATGCGTGGAACGACGCCAAGCGATTCGGCGGTCGGCCCTATCCGGGCTGGGCACGGCTTCGACGGCGCCAGGCTCGCGGAGTATCTGGCCGCCCGATTGCCGGGCTTTGGCGCCGGGCTTGCGGTGCAGCAGTTTCGCGGCGGCCAATCGTGCCCCACTTATCGCCTCGAGACGGCAGGCAAGCGTTATGTGTTGCGGCGCAAGCCGCCGGGCCGGTTGTTGCCGACCGCGCACGCCATCGAGCGGGAGTTCCTCGTGTTGCGCGCTCTCGCCGGTAGCGCGGTGCCCGTGCCCGAAGCCCTGCTCCTGTGCGAAGACCCGGCGGTGATCGGCACCCCCTTCTACGTCATGGCCGAGGTGCCTGGGCGGATCTTCTGGGATCTCACTCTCCCAGACGTGGCGGCGACGGAGCGCGCCGCGCTCTACGACGCGATGAACGCCACCATCGCCGCGCTCCACCGGCTCGACCCGGTGGCGCTCGGTCTCGGCGACTACGGACGCCCGGCCGGCTACGTCGCGCGCCAGATCGAGCGCTGGACCGCGCAGTACCGCGCCTCCGAGACCGAGACGATCCCGGCGATGGAGCGGCTGATCGCCTGGCTGCCCGCGCATCTTCCACCGGACACCGCCGCCGCGCTGGTGCACGGCGATTTCCGGCTCGACAACCTGATCTTCGCCGCCGATGAGCCACGCGTCGTCGCGGTGCTCGACTGGGAGGTCTCGACACTCGGCGATCCGCTAGCCGACTTCGCCTACCACTGCATGATGTGGCGCCTTCCGCCCGACGCCTTCCAGGGGCTGCGCGGGGTCGACCT
>VGEJ01000361.1 GCA_016869335.1 Alphaproteobacteria bacterium
GACCGGCTCGATAGCGGCGAATACATCCTCCTGCTCGACGAAGGCCATCTCGACATCGAGCTGGTAGAACTCGCCGGGCGAGCGGTCGGCGCGCGCGTCCTCATCGCGAAAGCACGGCGCGATCTGGAAGTAGCGGTCGAACCCAGAGATCATGTAGAGCTGCTTGAACTGCTGCGGCGCCTGAGGCAGGGCATAGAACTTGCCGGGGTGCAGCCGGCTCGGCACCAGAAAGTCGCGCGCCCCCTCGGGCGAGCTCGCGGTCAGGATCGGGGTCTGGAACTCGGTGAAGCCCTGCGCGATCATGCGCCGGCGGATGCTGGCGATGACCGCCGCGCGCTGATTGATGTTGCGGTGGATGCGCTCGCGCCGGAGATCGAGGAACCGGTAGCGGAGCCGGGTTTCCTCGGGGTACTCCTGCTCACCGAACACCGGCATCGGCAGTTCGGCTGCGACGGACTGCACCGCAACATCCTCGATGCGCACCTCGACGGCGCCCGTCGCCAAGCCGGGGTTGACGGTCTCGGGCGAGCGCGCCACGACGTTTCCGGTGAGGGTGACGACGCTTTCGGCGCTCACCCGGTCAATGGCCACGAAGTGCGGCGCGCCGCTATCGATGACGCATTGGGTGATGCCGTGGTCGTCCCGCAGGTCCAGAAACAGGAGCTGGCCGTGATCGCGCTTTCGGTGAACCCAGCCGGACAGCCTGACGCGCTGGCCGACGTGGGCTTGGCGCAGCGCGCCGCAGGTGTGCGTGCGATAGCGATGCATGCCGGGCCGCCTCTCGCCATGCGCGCCGCTGTTGATAGCGGCCCGCCTCGGTTGGCGGCGAGAAAGGCCACGCGGCCCCCGCGTTGTCAAGCGGTGACCACGAGCGGAGGGACTGGCGTAAAGGGATCGTGTATAGCTCGGCCGCCATGGTCGTGATCACCGACTCCGCGACGCTGGCTGCCGCCTGCGCGCGCTTCCGGCAGCTACCCTACGTCGCCATCGACACCGAGTTCATGCGCGAGAGCACGTACTGGCCGCGTCTCTGCCTGGTGCAGATGGCGGGCGGCGGCGAGGCGGTGGCGATCGACACCTTGGCGAGTGGGCTCGACCTGGCGCCGCTCGATGCCCTGCTGCATGCGCCCGAGGTGCTCAAGGTCTTTCACGCGGCGCGCCAGGACCTCGAGATCTTCTACCTTCGCACGCGGCGCGTTCCGGCACCCCTCTTCGACACCCAGATCGCGGCCATGGTGTGCGGCTTCGGCGACGCGGTCGCCTACCAGACGCTGGTGAGCAGCCTCACCGGCAAGAGCCTCGACAAGGGGTCGCGCTTCACCGACTGGTCGCACCGCCCCTTGACCGAGCGCCAGATCCGCTACGCGCTCAACGATGTGCATCACCTCTGCACGGTCTACGAGAAGCTCGCTACGCAGCTCGCCGACAGCCATCGCGAGGCCTGGGTTGCCGAGGAGCTGGCAGGGCTCAGCGATCCGGCGATCTACTTGGTCACGCCGGAGGACGCCTGGCTTCGGATCAAGCGCCGCACCAACCACCCGCGCACGCTGGCCATTCTCAGGGAGGTGGCGGCGTGGCGCGAGATTGAGAGCCAGCGGCGCGATTTGCCGCGGGGCCGCGTGGCGCGTGACGAGGCGCTGACCGAGATCGCAGCCTCGGCGCCACGCACGGTGGCAGAACTCGCGCGCATTCGCGCCCTTCCGCAGGCGCTCGCCGAGCGGCGCGAAGGAACCGAGCTCCTCGCCGCCGTCAAACGCGGCCTCGATCTCGGCGAAGATGCACTGCCACGCGTCGCGATGCCGAAGCCGCCGCCGCGTGGGATCGGGCCGATCGTCGAGTTGCTGAAAGTGCTGTTGCGGCTGGCGTCCGAGCAGCACCACGTGGCGCCGAAGCTGTTGGCGAGCGCTGATGACCTCGAGAAGATTGCGGTTGATCCCGCGGCGGACGTCCCGGTCCTCCACGGCTGGCGGCGCGAGATCTTCGGCGCCGACGCCCTGCGGCTCGCACGGGGCGAGGTGGCGCTCGCCGTTACCTGCCGGCGCCTGCGGCTCGTCGCGCTCCCCGACGCCGCGGCGGAGGCGGCGGATCAGCCGGCGCGGAGCTCGGGCCGACGACCGTAGGCGTCGGCGAGCTGGCCCAGGCGCCGTTCGATGCCCTCGCCCCAGAGCCCGGCGACCGCCGTGTCCAGTTCCAGCCTCAGGTGGCTGGGGGTGAGAACGAGCCCGGTCTGACGGAGTAGGCTTCCCGACCGTCCGACCAGCGCATAGCCGAGCCGCAGCGCCAATCCGACCCTCGCCGCCCGCTCGGCCGCCGCCTCGTCGACCAAGCGGCGCGCGATCGCGGCGGACGGCGAGGATCCCGTATCGTTGTGTCGCGCTCCCACCGCCAGCGCGACGAATGCGCGTCCGCCATGGTCAATGGCCGCGAGCGGCGCGTGGAGCACGGCAGCCATCGCCGTCTCGGCTCGGTATTCCGGATGCGTGGCGCGGGCGATGTCACTGAGCACGCACGCGGCGCTTCGCAACCGCCGCTCGGCTTCGCTCTCGCCGGCAAACAAAGGCGCCATCCAGGTGAAGAAATCGGCTTCCGGCTCGCCCGCGGCGGCCGCCGCGCCCGCCGCCAGGCGCCGGCAGCC
>VGEJ01000362.1 GCA_016869335.1 Alphaproteobacteria bacterium
CGTGGGGCAACATAAGCCTCATTGTGAGCCGTCAAACCGGGACCGGGGAGCGGGAGAATGGCCAAATCCTGCGGTGCAACGCAGCCTGGGGCGGATAGATTTTCCTATCCGTCGTCAGGGAAAAGGTGGTTTGAAATTCCTATACCCCGTCGCTTCTATGCCAAGGGGCGATCCGTCGGCCGCGCCGCGCGCTGACCGGCGAGGCGCCGAACGAGCGGCAGCAGGACCATGACCAGGCCCAGCCCCAGCAGCACGGCGGAGATGGGCCGGGTGGCAAAAATGGCGAAGTTGCCGCCGGAGAGGATGAGCGACTGGCGCAACGACGTCTCCATCAGTGGTCCGAGCACGAACGCGAGCACCAGAGGCGCCAGGCTGAAGCCGAACCGCTCGGCGTAGTAGCCAAAGACGCCGAACGCCAGCATCACCAGGATGTCGAACGGGTTGTTGTTGACGGCGAAAGCGCCGACAAGGCAGGCGACGGTAATGACGGGAATAAGGTAGGCGGTACGCATCCGCGCCAGCCGCACGAATACGCCGATGAGCGGCAGGTTCAGCACGAGCAGCATCGCGTTGCCGATGAACATGCTGGTGATCACGCCCCAGAACATGTCGGGCTTCTGAACCAGCAGCGTGGGGCCGGGCGTGATCCCATGCAGCATGAACGCGCCGAGCATGAGCGCCATTACCACGTTCGCCGGCAGGCCGAGCGTGAGCAGCGGGATGAAGCCGCTTCCGGTCGCCGCGTTGTTGGCGGCCTCCGGAGCCGCGACGCCCTCGATCGCTCCTTTGCCGAAACGCTCAGGATGGGGCGAGCGCCGCTTTTCGAGCGCATAGGCGACATAAGTGGAAATGGTGCCGCCCGCCCCCGGGAGCAAGCCGACGAGGAAGCCGACGAGCGTGCCGCGGCCGATGGCGCCCGAGGCGTCGCGCCACTCACCGCGGCTGGGAAGCAGCGAAAGGAAGCCGCCGAGCGGCGCCGTGCTCTCCGGCGTCGCCAATCGGTTCCTCACCAGGTGCAGCACCTGCGACACGCCGAACAGGCCCATCACCATCGGCACGAGATCGATGCCACTCTGCAGTGACAGGATGCCGAACGTGAAGCGTTCCTGGCTCCTCACCGGGTCGAGTCCCACGGTGCCGAGCAGGAGGCCCACCGCAGCCATGGCAAGCGCCTTGGAAACCGGCCCGGAGTCGAGATGGCTCACCAGGGTGAGGCCGACCAGCGTAAGGGCAAAGTATTCCGGCGGGCCGAAATCCAGCGCAAAATCGGCCAGCGGCGGGGCGAGTAGGACGAGGCCGACGAGCCCGACGATGCCGGCGATGAACGAGGCGAAGGCGGCCATGCCGAGCGCCGCGCCGGCGCGCCCGCGCCGCGCCATCTCGAATCCGTCGATGCAGGTCATCACCGAAGCGGATTCCCCCGGGACGCGCAGCAGGATGGAGGTCGTGGAGCCGCCGTACATCGAGCCGTACCAAATGCCCGCCAGCATGATGATCGCCGCCGTCGGCGATATGCCGTAGGTCACTGGCAGGAGCAGGGCGATGGTGGCTGCAGAGCCGAGGCCAGGTAACACGCCGACCAGCGTGCCGAGGAACACGCCAATGAAGCAGTACATCAGGTTCACCGGCTGCAGCGACACCGAGAAGCCGAGCAGCAGGCTGTCGACGATGCTCACCGGAAGGCCAGTATGCCCGGCGGCAGCGGCACGCCGAGCCGGGTGAAAAACGCATAGCAGGCGACGGCGGCGATGACCGCGATTGCGAGCGACGAGCGCCACGGCAACGCGCCGACACCGCGCAGGAGGATCAGGACGATCGCAGCGGTACACGGCACGAAGCCGACGCGCGGCAGCGCGAGCGCATACGCCACCAGCGCAATGACCACGGACCATACGAGCCAATCGCCATGGGCCGCCGCCTCGCCCTCCGGCAGCTTGCGCGAGGGAGCGAAGAACGACACGACGGCAAAAAGCACCAACGCCGCGCCGATCAGGATGGGAAAGAACCCGGAGCCGGGTTCCCTTACGCTACCAAATGGAAGGGTGGATGCCTTGTAGAGGGCGGTGACGCCGAACGCCGCCAGCACGGCCGCTGCAGCGCGCTCGCCGGAGGCGCTCAGGAGCGGTTGTGCCACGGGTCAAGCGCCTCGTAGTGCCCCCACACGTGGCTGAAGAATTCCTCGTAGCGGTGCCTCGTCATTACGCTCTTCACCTCAGAATTAGTGAGCGGATCGACCCTTCCGAGCTGCGCCGCGCGCCAGTGCAGCGTCGCCGTCTCCTCGAGGGAAAACAGCGTGACGCACACGTTCTCGATGGTGTCAGACGTGACGAACACGCCGTGGTTCTTGAGTACCACCGCGCAGCCGTCGCCGATCGCCTCGACCACCATGCGGCCGTGCTCCGGCGTATCAATCTGCTTGTCGAACTCCAGGATCGGCACCTTCGGCGCGAAGATTGCACCCCGGTTTCCCACCGGCAGGATGTTCACGCCGGCGACGCCAAACGCGGTCGCCATCGGCGCATGCGCATGGATGATGGCGTGCACGTCCGGGCGGACCTTGTAGATCTCGGTGTGGCCGAAGCGCTCGTCGACCGGTTCGACGATGCCCTCGATGAAAGTGCCCTCGATG
>VGEJ01000363.1 GCA_016869335.1 Alphaproteobacteria bacterium
TCAGCGCCCCGCCGGCTGGCCGTGGAGCCGGGCTGGGTTGCCGAACGCGCGCGCGCCGGCCGGGACGTCGCTGTTGACGAAAGAGAGGGCACCGATCACGGCGCCATCACCGATGCTGACGCCCATCTGGATCACCGCGCCGGGGCCGATGTAGACGTGCGAGCCGATGCCGGTCGCGGCATGGGCGATCGGCGCGGTGCCGCCCGAGGTCGCCCACGCAACCGTGTCGTGGCTGTAGATCTGGACGCCGGCGCTGATGGAAACGTAATCGCCGATCGTGAGCCCGCCGGAGCCATCGAGGATGACGTTGGGGCCGATCCACACGTGGCGCCCGACGCTTACCGCGCCGAGGATCAGCACGTTGTCGTAACACGTGGTGCCTTCGCCGAAGCCGTAGGTGCGAGCGTTCTCGCTGCGGTCGCTGATCAGGTCGCCAAACGAGGCGCGCCGTTGCCAGCGCTGGCGCTGCGTCTCCTGCAGCTCGCGGTAGGCCTGTCGCAGGCGCTCGATGAGCTCGTTCACGGGGTCTTGCGGGCGAACTTGAGATAGAAGCTCTTGGGCACGAGATCCAGCCGGTACATCAACCACAGAAACGGCCGCATGCGCTCGAACGTGCGCTTGTAGGTCCCGAACTCGCGATAGCTGTGGCGCGGCGTGTTCATCAGCGAGGTGAACTCGTTGGCGCCGAGCCCGAGCCGCTTCGTCACCATCTCTACCACGCCCTTGACCTCCGGTTCCTCGTGCGGCGGCCACTGCATCAGCGCTGCCGCCTCGGCGCGGCTCATCTGGCCTGAGCGGATCAGGGCGCTGTAGCCCAGCAGCCGGGTGTCGATGCCGAAGCGCAGCGGCATGAAGTAGCGGTGGTAGAAGGCGGTGAAACGATTCTCGAGGTGGTGCCCGCCGTACCACTGCCAGCCGAACTCCTTGGCCAACAGCGCCTTTGCGTCCTCCTTGCGGTAGTCCATGTAGTAGAGCGGCCGCACCCGCTTGATCCGGCGCAGCACCATCCACTTGAGCTGGCGGTGCAGCCACAGGTTGGGGAACGTGCGCAGTGGCAGGGTGCCGAACTTGGCGTGTACGTCGGCGATGTAGCGCGCGTCCATATAGAGCCAGCCGAGTGGTGAGATTCCCTCGGTGCGGAACGAATGGCCCTCGACGATATAGCTGAGGCCGTACCTCTCTGCCGCGAGGTAGAGCGTTGTTGCCAGCGCGATGTCGGTCGGCGCCTCGATATCCGGCACGCCGGCCCTGAGGAAGGCGCGGTAGAGGTCGTCGTACTCCTTGTTGTCGACCACGTAGGTGAAGAGGTCGACGCCAAGCTTGCGGGTGACCCGTTGAATGTTGGTGGTGGCGATCGTCGAGTTCCAGGTGTTGTCGAAGTGCGCGGCGAGAGGCCGCAGCCCGCGCGCCTTCATCTGATAGAGGAGGTAGCTCGAATCGCAGCCCCCGCTCACCCCCACCACGCAGTCGTAGGGCTTGCCGCGCCCAACGCGCCTGATGTCCTCGACCAAAGCTGCGAGCTTCGCCTCGCCCGCCGGGCCGGTCGGGTACTCGACCTCGAGCTCGGCGTGCAGTTTGCAGAAGCTGCACAGCCCGGTGGCGTCGAACGTGATGGCGGGGATCCGGTCGTCATAGAGACACACACGGCAGCTCCGCCCGCGCTCGGCGGGCGCCGCCGGTGAATCCGGCTCACTGATCCGTGGCTCCGCCAGGGTCACTGGCTCCTCATAGCCTCAGGCGAGCGTCGCATCGAGTTCGTCGCGGGCCGGGAAGTTGATCAGCACGCCGAGGTCCTGCTTCTGGTACACCACCATGCTGCCGAGCGCCACCGCGGAAGCCCCGGCGTCGCGAATGGCGGCCCGGATGTGCGCCAGGGTGCCGGCGCCGCCCGAGGCGATGACGGGTATGTGGACGGCCTCCGTCACGCTTCGTATCAACCCCAGGTCGAACCCGGACCAAGTCCCGTCGCGCTCGATCGCGGCTACGAGGAGCTCGCCGGCGCCGCGTGCCTCGAGTTCCAGGGCCCACGCCACCGGATCGCGGCCGGTGTCACGGGTGCCGCGGCCCACGTGCACGTGATAGTGCCCGGAGAGGCCGCGCTTCACGTCGAACGAGGCGACCACGGCTTGGCTGCCAAAGGCGTCCGCGACCCGGGTGACGAGCACGGGTTCCTCCAGCGCCTTGCCGTTGATCACGACCTTCTCGCAGCCGATGCGCAAGGCCTCGCGCGCGTCCTCGACCGTGCGCACGCCGCCGCCGTAGGTCAGCGGCATGAAGCACTCGCTCGCCACCTGTGCGAGCAGCGCGAAGTCTGGACCGGCCCCGCGCGGCGTCGCGCCGATGTCGAGCAGCACCAGCTCATCCACCTCGAGTTCGTTGAAGATGGCGATGACATTGAGCGGATCGCCGACGTAACGGAGGTCGCGAAAGCGCACCGACTTGACCAGGGCGCCCTCGTGCAGCAGGAGGCACGGGATCGCGCGCGGGCGCAGCATGCTCAGCACCGCGTGGCGAAGTTCGCGAGGAGCCTCATGCCGTGGGCGTGGCTCTTCTCGGGATGAAACTGCACGCCCCAGACGTTGCCGCGGCCGACGATGGCGGGGAAGGCATAGCCGTACGTGG
>VGEJ01000364.1 GCA_016869335.1 Alphaproteobacteria bacterium
GTCGTTTTCAACCGCGGGCTGCCTCGGCAGGGGTTTAGGCTTGGCGAGTGACTGGCTGGGTAATAGATTTTCGCTTCATGCGTACCCTGATTCGCCTAGTCCCTCTGGCGCTGCACGATTAGCCGATTCTCCCGCTCCCAGGTCCCGGTTTGACGGCGCACAATGCAGCTTATGTTGCCCCACGAGTCGCTATTGATAAAGACGCCTGCGCGGCGGCATCGCTCAGGCCATTGAGGGAAAGGGTCCACCCCTTGTGCTTGGCCAACGCCTGCGCGGCGGCAGCGCTCAGGCTCGCTAGGCCATCGAGGGAAAGGCGTCCTTCGCACCGTGCCCGACATGAAGGGGCATGTGCCGAAGGGGCCGCCGCGCTTCACGTGGCTCGGCGCGCGCTGGCAGTCGCCCAAGGATCGCAACGCGCCCACGCGGAGGCACGCCAGGGCGGCGGTGAACTCTGCGAGCTGTCGGGAGATCGGCACCTCGCTGTTTCTCATAGTTGTTGATCTGCTCCCGTCCGCGACTATAAAATTAATTGTCCGGACAATTAATAAAAACATGAGGGACTATGGCAGCGCTCGCACGGGCGTGTGGATGGCTGATGGCGGGATCGGTCTCTGCCTGCGCGGCCCTGATCCTCGCCATCTTCGCGATCGTGATGTACGAGATCGTCGCGCGCTTCGTGTTCAACGAGCCGACCATCTGGTCGCAGGAAATCTCGGTGTACCTGCTCGTCGCCTGCGCCTTCCTTGGCATGGCGCCCACCATGCACGCGGGCGAGCACATCCGCGTCGACCTGCTGGTGAAGCGCCTGCCGGCCGCGGCGCGCGACGCGATCGCGCTCGCGGCGAGCCTGGCGGTGGCCGCCTTCGCCGCGGTGGCCGCCTGGGGCGGCATCGAGGCGGTGGCGCACTCCTTCAACTACGGCCGGCGTTCGCTCACGCTGCTCTCGGTGCCGGTCTGGATTCCGCAGCTCGTCGTGCCGATGGGCATGGCGCTGCTGCTCGCGGTCGCGCTGCTGCGCGCTTGGGAAGCCTTCGGCGCATTGCGCAGGGAAGCGCCGTGATCACCTTCCTCGGCATCGTCGCCGTCCTTTGCGTGCTGCTCGCGCTCGGCTTCCCGGTCGCCTTCGCGCTCGCGATCGCCGGCGTGGCGGGCCTCGCGGCGACCGGGCAGTCGCTCGAGATCGCCGCCGAGGTGTTCTATTCCGCGCTCGACAATTTCGTGCTGCTCGCGATCCCCCTCTTTGTGCTGATGAGCCGGATCCTGATGCAGACGGGCATGGGCGACGAGATCTTCCGCATCATCAACGCCTTCTTCCGCCACTTCCGCGGCGGCCTTGCGGCCGGTACCGTGGTGTGCTGCGCCTTCTTCGCCGCGATCTCCGGCTCGAGCGTGACGAACGCCGCGGCGGTCGGCCTGGTGGCGATCCCCGCGCTGGTGAAGCACGGCTACCCCAAGGAGTTCGCCGCCGGCCTGGTGGCCGCGGGCGGGACGCTCGGCATCCTAATCCCGCCCTCGATCCCGTTCATCGTCTACGGCGCGATCACCGACCAGTCGGTCGCCAAACTGTTCCTGTCGGGCGTCATGCCAGGAATTATGGTCAGCCTCCTGATCCTCACGTACGCGGTGTTCGTCTCGCGCCGGCGTGGCTACGGCGTGCCCGACACGCCGATGGCGTGGAGCGAGCGCGCGCGCATCGTCCTGAAGGGATCGGGCCTGCTCGCGCTGCCGCTGCTCATCCTGGGAGGGATCTATTCCGGGATCTTCACGCCCACCGAGGCCTCGGCCGGCGGCGTGTTCTTCACGCTGGTACTGGCCGGCGCCGTGTACCGCCGCCTGTCCTGGCCGATCCTCTGGCAGTGCACCAAGGACACGGTGCACGTGACGGTGATGATCTTCGCCATCATCGCCGGCGCCAAGCTGTTCGGCCACGTCAGCACCACGATGCAGATCCCGCAGGCCTTCGCGCAGTGGATCATCGACGCGAAGATCGGGCCGTTCCAGTTCGTCGCCGCGACCATGCTGCTGCTCATCTTCCTTGGCGACTTCCTCGATCCGATCTCCATCATCCTGATCGTCGTGCCGGTCCTCCTGCCGGCGATGGCGGTGCTGAAGATCGACCCGATTTGGTTCGGCGTGCTGATGGTGATCAACATGGAGCTCGCCAACATTACCCCGCCGATCGGCCTTAACCTTTTCGTCATCCAGAGCATCCAGCCCGACATCAGTTATGACCAGGTGCTGCGCGGCACGCTGCCCTTCATGGGCGTGCTCGCCGTCGCGATCCTGATCGTCTGGTGGCAGCCGGGGCTCGCGACCTGGCTGCCGGCGCTGGCGCGCTGAGCAGCCGCCAGAGGGGAAACGCATAATGAACCTGAACGACGCACCCACCATCGCCGACACGTTGTCCCGCTTCGCCGCGGGTCTTTCCTGGGACGACCTCCCGGAGGAAGTCCGCAAGATCACGAAGCTGCGCCTGCTCGACACCGTGGGCGTGTGCTTGGCGAGCCGCGACATGGAATACGCGAAGGCGATCTTCGACTTCGCCGCTGAGCAAGGCGGCCCGCCAGAAGCCGCGGCTTTCGGTACCGGGGCGCGCATGCCCGCCAGCTGGGCGGCGCT
>VGEJ01000365.1 GCA_016869335.1 Alphaproteobacteria bacterium
TCGCCGCGCGCCGGGCGGGGCACGCGCAGGACCGCCGCGCCGGCCTCGCGCGCGAGGACGTCCCAATGCAGCGCATTGGACTGGTGCTGTGCCCCGGGCATGACGATGGTCTGGCCGCTTCCGATCGACAGGTTGGTCGCCGCGATTGCCACGCCATAGCTCGAAGCCGCGACGATGGCGATGTCTTCCGGCCGCGCGCCGATGAGTCGGGCAAAGCGGTGCCTGGCCCCGGCCGCGTCCTCATGCTCCGCCTCCGGGTGCTTGATCGACCACGGTCGAGCGCGCGCCGCGAGCCGCCGTACGCCGGCGTCGTAAGATGCGCGCGGCAGCGGGCACATCGCGGCGCAGTTGAGGTAGGTGACGCCGGCGGGGATGTAGAACTTCTCCCGCTGGCATCCCAGCGTTTCGGGTCGCGCCTGGTCAGTGGACAGCATGCGACCCCGCCCCCTCGCCGACCAGGTGACATGCCACCACGTGACCGCCGCCGACATCGCGGGCCGCCGGCTCCTCGGCCCGGCACGCGGCGACCGCCATGGGACAGCGCGTGTGAAACCGGCAGCCCGGCGGCGGATTGGCGGGATCGGGGACATCGCCCCCGAGCGGCGCACGCCGCCCCCGAACGCGCGGATCGGGCACGGGAACGGAGGCGAGCAGCGCTTGCGTGTAGGGGTGCAGCGGCCGCGCGAACAGCTCGCGCTTATCGGCAAGCTCGACAAGTTTGCCGAGATACATGACCGCGACGCGGTCGGCGATGTGCCGGACCACGCCGAGGTCGTGGGCAATGAACAGGTAGGTGAGCTCCAGCTCCTGTTGCAAATCCTGAAGCAGGTTTATCACCTGCGCCTGGATCGAGACGTCGAGGGCGGATACGGCCTCGTCGCACACGACGAAGCTCGGGCGCAGGATCAGGGCGCGCGCAATACCGATGCGCTGGCGCTGGCCGCCCGAGAACTCGTGCGGGTAGCGGTCCGCATGTTCGGCGGCAAGCCCGACCTTGTCGAGCATGGCGAGCACCTCGCGATCGAGCGCCACCCGTTCGCGCATGCCTTGGATGCGCAGCGGTTCGCCCACGATCTCGCGCATCGTCATGCGCGGGTCGAGCGCCCCATAGGGGTCCTGGAACACGATCTGCATCTTGCGCCGGAACGCCCGCATCGCCCGGGCCGGCAGGACCGAGAGGTCCGTGCCCTCGTACTCCACCCGCCCCGCGGTCGGCGCGTGAAGGCCCAGGATCAGCCATCCGGTCGTGGACTTGCCGCAGCCGCTCTCGCCAACGAGGCCTAGAGTCTCGCCCCGGCGGATGGACAGGTCGATACCGTCGACGGCGCGCACGTGACCCGACGGCCGCGCGAAGGGGATCCGGCCGCGGATCGGGAAGTGCTTCGTAAGGCCGCTCAAGCGGATTACCGTGTCCGTGTCGCGATGGCCGTGCGGTCGGATCACCGACGTCGGCGGCGCGGACAGAACGGCGCCAATCTCCCGATGGCGCAGACAGGCGACGAAATGCCTGTCCGCCGCGGACTCGAGCCCTGGAACGGTCGCGCGGCAGGAGTCGATCGCGAATTCGCAGCGAGGGGCAAAGCTGCAGCCCGAGGGTAGCGCGAAGGGGCTCGGCACGGCACCGGGAATGGCCCTGAGCCGGTGAAGCGATGACGCCGAGTCGACCCGCGGGACGCTGTCGAGCAGGCCCCTGGTGTAGGGGTGCGCCGGGCGCGCAAACAGGCCGGCGGCACCGGCCTCCTCGACCGCACGGCCGGCGTACATGACGACGACCCGGTCCGCGAACTCGGCGATCACGCCCATATCGTGGGTGATCAGCACGACCGCCATGCCGAACTCGCGCTGCAAGTCGCCGAGCAGCGCCAGGATCTGGGCCTGGATCGTGACGTCGAGCGCAGTGGTGGGTTCGTCGGCGAACAGGAGCTGCGGTCCGCAGGCAATCGCCATGGCGATCATGGCCCGCTGGCGCATGCCGCCCGAGAGCTGGTGGGGATACTCGTCGAATCGCTGGCGGGGATTTGCAATCCGCACCTTCGCCAGCATGTCCACCGCGTGCGCGCGCGCCGCACGCCGGCCGAGCGACAGATGGCGGCGGGCCGCCTCCGCGATCTGGTCGCCGACGGTCAGAACCGGATTGAGAGAAGTCATCGGCTCCTGGAAAATCATCGCGATCTTGGCGCCGCGAACGCGATCCATCTCGCGCGGCGCCAACGCCAGCAGATCGCCGCCGTCGAAACGAACCGTGCCGCCGGCGATGCGGCCGCTCGGGCCGGGCACCAGGCGCATGACCGACAATGCCGCCGCGCTCTTGCCGCAGCCGGACTCGCCGACAAAGCCCACCACCTCGCCGCGGCCAACGCTGAAGCTGAGGCCGTCGACTGCCGCGACCACGCCCTGGTCGGTCGCAAACGTCGTGCGCAGATCGCGCACCTCCAACAGCGGGTCGCGTGTCACGGGTCCCCGACCCACCTGCCCGGTCCCCTGCGGGTGCGGCGGGGGCCCGCGGCCTATCTCTGGAGGTAGACGTTGTAGAGGCGGAAATTGCGGAAGGGCGCGAAGTCCCTCACATGGCTCCGCGTGCCCTGGAGCAGGTCGATCGTCCCGAAGTGCAGC
>VGEJ01000366.1 GCA_016869335.1 Alphaproteobacteria bacterium
GAGGTCGGTCGCCGCGCCGATCCAGATGTCGATGGCCCGAAGGTGCGGCTCCACGTCGCCCCAGTAGTGGGTCTCCTCGCGCGCCGGATCGATGATCTGGACGACGCCGATCGGACGCCCGCGCAGCTCGGCGATGAGCACCTCGCTCCACGCCGACTGGTGCGAGATCTCGTGCTCCCAATCGAACGGGCCTTCGGTACCGATCGCGGCGATGTTGTGCGGCTCGGCGTCCCAGGTGCGCAGGAGCACAAGATCGGCGATGGTGGCCGGCCGCAGCCGCATGCGCGCGTGTACCTGACGACGTCCGTGCGGTCAATCAATCTGCCGGCCAAGACGCGGGGCGCTTGTACGGTATTGATCCGCCCCGCCCGTTTTGTGCGATACTGGCGGGGTAGCAACCGGCGTCGCCAGGCGGGACGCCGCTGGGAGGAGCGAGATGGCAATTCGTGGAGCATACGCGTCCCACATTCTGCGGGTGGACTTGAACGCTAGGACCGTGACCCGGGAGGCCCTGCCGCCGGAGAAGGATCTGCGCAAGTACCTGGGCGGCATCGGCCTCGGGCTCCTGTATCTGTTGCGCGAAGCGCCACCCAGCGGCAAGACGACGGACCCGGATGTGCCGCTCATTTTCATGAACGGACCCCTGACCGGTACCCCGGCCCTCAACTCCTCCGACGTCTCCATCGTGAGCTACCACTTCTGCACGCCGTATTCGGCGGCAATCGGACATACGCATGGCTTCTGGGCGGCGCGTCTCCGGTTGGCCGGGCACCAGGGCATCATTTTCAACGGCAGGGCGGCGAGACCCACGTACCTCTGGATCGATGACGACAAGGTCGAGTTCCGCGACGCGAGCCACCTGTGGGGCCAGGACACGCGCGAGACCGAGCGGCGCATCAAGGTCGAGCTCGGCGACGACAAGGAGATCAGCGTCGCCTGCATCGGCCCCGCCGGCGAGTCCGGAATTGCCGGCGCGATGATCAAGAACGACCGCAATCACGGCGCCGGCAAGGGCAGCCTGGGTACTGCCATGGGGTCCAAGAACCTCAAGGCCATCGCTGTTCGCGGTACCGGGGCCGTGGCGCTGGCGGACGCGCCCGGCATCGTTGAGACCGCCACCGAGTGGGAAAAGGCGCTCTTCCCCGGCAGCATCGACCCGAAGGACCGCACGGTTGCCGAGGCGATGCGCGATGCCGGAAACACCCGCAACTACGTCCAGACGTTCGGCTCGCACAAGCGGGTGCTCGCCAAGAACATGACCGATCCCGACTGGGGCGTGGACTTCACCAAGAAGTACGTCGAGGCATGCAGCCGCTGGAAGGTCACGCCGCAGCCCTCGTACAACTGCAAGATTTCCTGTGCCTATGATGTCGAGATCACCGATGGGCCGTATGCCGGCTTCAAGGGCAGCAAGTGTGGCGGCGCGGAACCGATGGAGGGATCTGCCGCCATTCTTGGCATCGATGAACCGGAAGCCATCATCATCATGAACGATGTGTACGATGGCCTCGGGATCGAGCTGGGCCAGTTCGCTCCCATGCTGGGCGCGCTCTACGAAGCATACAACGAGGGGCTGCTGCACCAGCAGGACACCGGCGGCCTCGATCTCAGCTGGGGCAACTGGGAGTCCGCGGTCGAGCTGGTCAACCAGGCCGTTCGGCGGGAGGGATTCGGTGCCAAGCTCGCCGAGGGTCCCAAGAAGATGCCCGAGCTGGTCGGTCGCGAGAAGGGCATCACCGAGCAGCTCCGCAACAAGATCATCGACATGAAGGGCGGCGGTGCGGTCATGCACGATCACCGCGCCGCGTGGAGCGCCTTCTTTTGCGAGATGACGACCAGCATCGGCGCATCCACGCAGGGGCGCGGTACCGACACGTTCAAGCGGCGCGACCTGGGCTATGAAGAGGTCACCCCGGGTGTGGCCGCCAACCTGAAGGAGGCGGTCGGCAAAGTCGAGGGCGTCTACCGCACGCAGACCGTCAAGCTGTTCTGGGACTCGCTCGGCATCTGCACGTTCGCGGCGATGGGCGTGCGCGGCTCGCCCGGCTTCACGGCCAAGTGCGTCGCGCAGGCGGTCGGCTGGGACGACTTCGACGAGAAAGAGGCCTTCACGGTCGGCGAGCGCGTCGCCAATCTGCTCCGCCTGGTCTACGCGCGGCGCGGGTTCAAGAGGGCGGATGACCTCGATCTCTCGCCGCGGTTCCTCGAGACCACCAAAATAGGCGTCGCCAAGGAGCACGGCATCGCCCCTTATCTTCCGGCCATGCTCGACGAGTACTATCGGCGGCAGGGCTGGAGCCTCGAGACTGGCCTGCCGACGCGCGCGACGCTGCAGCGCCTCGGAATGGACGAGTTCGTCGCCGACGTCGCCGCCTAAGCGGCGAGGGGCGCGGCCGGGCGGCCTGGGCCGTTCCGGGTCCAAGCCGAGAGGCGCCGCCAGCGCGGGTGGCGCCGAGCGACCGGTCCGGCCGGGTATCCGCGCGGTGTGGTGGCGGCTGGCCTCGGCGGTGGTTACAGCGTGCCGTGACGGGCGTCCGCCCCGCCCGTCCTATCGTGCCGCTCGAGTCGGGTGGCCA
>VGEJ01000367.1 GCA_016869335.1 Alphaproteobacteria bacterium
ACGATCACGCTCCCGCCCGGTATCGCCACGGTTGGGGCGCTGGTGGATTGGCTACGAAAGCGTGGCCCGAACTATGCCGAGGCGCTAAGCGACCTCGGCGTCGTGCGCATCGCCGTCAACCAGGAGCATGTCGGCCTGGACGCGCCGGTGCGCGATGGCGACGAGGTGGCGCTGTTCCCCCCGGTAACCGGGGGCAGCGCATGATCCGCGTACAGACGGCGGACTTCGATGCCGCGGCGGAGCTCAAGGCGCTGGTCGGCGGCCGGCACGACATCGGCGGCGCGGTCTCTTTCGTCGGCCTCGTGCGCGCCGAAGCGGCGGGGCAGGCGATCTCCAGCATGACCCTGGAGCACTACCCGGCGATGACCGAACGCGAGCTCGCCCGTATCGAGGCCGAGGCGCAGGAGCGCTGGCCGCTAGCGGCCTCGCTCGTCATCCATCGCTACGGCCGCCTCGAACCCGGTGATCAGATCGTGCTGGTGATCACCGCCGCGGCGCATCGCCAAGCGGCGTTTGCGGCATGCGAGTTCCTCGTCGATTGGCTCAAGACCAGGGCGCCGTTCTGGAAGCTCGAGGAAACGGCGGCCGGCAGCCGCTGGGTTGCGGCCCGGGCCAACGACGATTCGGCCGCGGCGCGCTGGCAGGCCGGCCGATCCGCTTGACGGCCGGCGCGCGCCGCCCCTAGAGTGCCCGCACGTGGTGATTTGATCCGCTTGCGGCCACGTTAAACAAGCGGCTAAAGAGGCCAGACGCGATTCCGGCCGCGCCGGAGTTTGTTCTTGGAAGCCCATGGACACTGAGCGCGACCGGGGCCGCCGCTGGCGTCCGGCCACCCGATTGGTTCGTGGTGGTGCCGTGCGCTCGCCCTTCGGCGAGACGAGCGAGGCGCTCTTCCTCACCTCGGGCTTCTGCTACGCGAACGCGGCGGAAGCGGCGGCGCGGTTTCGCGGTGAGGCCGAGGGCTTCGTCTATTCGCGCTACTCCAACCCGACAGTGCGCATGTTCCTCGACCGTCTGGCGGCGCTCGAAGAGGCAGAGGCGGCCAGCGCGACGGCGAGCGGCATGGCAGCGGTGTCGGCAGCGCTCCTCGCCCAGGTCAAAGCCGGCGACCACGTGGTGGCGGCGCGGGCGCTGTTCGGCTCATGCCGCTACGTGCTCGACGAATTGCTGCCGCGTTTCGGTGTCGCGGTGAGCCTCGTCGACGGCACCGACCTCGCGCAGTGGCGGGCGGCGTTGCGCCCCGGGACAGTGTGCGCGTTCGTCGAGACGCCAGCGAACCCGACGCTCGAGCTGGTCGATCTGCGCGCCGTGGCCGATCTGTGCCACGCGGTGGGAGCGCGGCTGATCGTCGACAATGTGTTCGCTACGCCGCTGCTGCAGCGCCCGATCAGGCTCGGCGCCGACATCGTCGTCTACTCGGCGACCAAGCATATCGACGGGCACGGCCGCTGCCTCGGCGGCGCGATCCTCGGCGACGCCGCCTTCTGCGAGGGCATTCTCAGCCCGTTCCTGCGCCACACCGGGCCGAGCCTCAGCCCGTTCAACGCCTGGGTGCTGCTCAAGGGTCTTGAGACGCTCGCGGTGCGGCTCGACCGGCAAGTGCGCAGCTCAACCGAGCTGGCGCGGTTCCTATGTGGTCTCGACGGCCTGCGACGGGTGCTGTACCCCGGCTTGGCGGACCACCCCCAACACGAGCTGGCCACGCGCCAGATGTCGGGATTCGGTACGGTAGTCGCCTTCGAGATCGACGGCGGTCAGGCGCGCGCGTTTCGCTTCCTCGATGGCCTGCGGCTCATCGACATCTCGAACAATCTGGGCGATGCCAAGAGCCTCATCACGCATCCGCTCTCGACCACCCACCAGCGCCTCGGCGCGGAGGAGTGCGCCCGTCTCGGCATCGGCGCCGGGCTGGTGCGCCTGTCGGTCGGCCTCGAGGACGTGGAGGACCTCAAGGAGGATCTGCAACAGGCGCTCGCCGCGGCGTGACCGCGGTCCTGGACAACCACGGAAACGAGCGCGATATTGGCATCAGCGGCATGGGCTCGCAAGGGCGGGCCCCGGCGTGGAGGCACGTGATGTACCGGCGCGAGACCCATTCGATCCAGGTGACGGTCAAGCCTTTCTACCTGGAGGATCAGTCCGCGCCAAGCGACGGCCACTACGTGTGGGCGTACTGGGTGCGGATCGAGAACCGCGGCGACCAGACGGTGCAGCTCCGCAACCGCCACTGGCGGATCACGGACTCGCTCGGCCGGGTGCAAGAGGTGCGTGGCCCCGGCGTCGTCGGGGAGCAGCCGGTGCTGAAGCCGGGCGAGGCCTTCGAGTACTCGAGCGGCACACCATTGTCGACGCCATCGGGCATCATGGTAGGCACCTACGAGATGGTCGACGCGGCCGGAGGTTCGTTCCAGGTCGACATCCCGGCGTTCTCGCTCGATAGTCCGCACGAGGGCGCCAAGCTCAATTGACACCGCGCCGGCTCGCGGCGCCGGTCGGCGCCCGCCCCAGCCCTGCCGCGCGCCATCATTCCCGGGAGTGCAGCCGCGTGACATCGAGCAAGAGTGCGTCCCTG
>VGEJ01000368.1 GCA_016869335.1 Alphaproteobacteria bacterium
CAAGGACGGGCCGGGGGCATGCGTCAAGTGCCATGCCGTCAGCGCCCGCGGCGAGGGCGAGGCGGCTGCGCTCGGCGTCGATTGGCGCTACCGCGGGTACGCCGGTCGGGCGCACTACGCCTTCTCGCACGGCGTTCATCTCAAGCTGGTGCGGTCCGACGCGGCCAGCATCCTCGATCCCCAAGAAGGCTGCGGCAACTGCCATAAGGTTGACCCGCAAGCCGATTTCGTAGGAGGATTCGCAGAGTTCGATACGGGGGTATTCCAGAGCAACTTTGTCGCCATACGCATCGAAACGTGCGAGCAATGTCACAAACCTGGCGATGTCAGGGATGACTGCCAGCTGTGCCATCGCTATCATGATCGGCGGGCGACGCAGCAAGTGTTGGTAACGAAATGACCTCGATCCTCACCCGCCGGACCCATCGCGCCCTCAGCATCCTGTTCGCTACTATCATTGCCGCCGGGGCTGCCCGAGCCGCCGAGGAGGAAGCGGTCGATCCGCACGCCGAGGTGTACAGTGCCGATGCGTTTCCTTCGGCCTCGGTGTGTGCCGACTGCCATGAGCAGATCTATGACGAGTGGCGGGTGTCGAATCACGCCTACGCGTCGATCTCGCCGATGTTCCACAAGTTCGAGCAGAAGATCAATTCGCTGGCGCCCACGATCGACAACTTCTGCGTCCGCTGCCACGCCCAGGTCGGCACGCAACTCGACGAAGCGCGCGAGCTGCCGTTGTGGGAGCGGAGCCAGGTCGGGCGCGAGGGTATCACCTGCATCACCTGCCATCGCGTGAGCGAGGCGTATCTCAAGGTGAACGGCGAGCGGCGGGTGATTCCGGGCGATATCTTCCAGCCGATGTACGGCCCCTTCGGTGGCGACGGGGTGCGGGAGGTCGTCGCCGACAAGGGCTTCTACCGCGTCGCCACCTCGACCGAGGAGCGCGGCAACCAGATCCACCTCTCCGGCATCAAGTTCGACCAGTTGTCCAAGTCGGAGTTCTGCGTCGGCTGCCACCAGGTGGCGGTCAACGTCGGCATCAAGCTCGAAGTGGTGTGGGATCAGTATCGCGCCTCGCCCGCATTCGAGCAGGGCGTCACCTGCCAGGATTGCCACATGAGCCCGGTGCCGGGCGTGCCGGCCGAGCGCGAGGCGGGCGCGGCGGCGACGATCGCTGGCCAGGAGGTCCGCCCAGACCGCAAGCACTCGCACCACGGGTTCGTCGGCCCCGGCTACCCGATCGCCCATCCCGGCATCTTCCCGCACAACCCCGACGCCGAGCAGTGGACGGTCGAGCAGTGGCTGAGGTTCGACTACCGTGCCGGCTGGGGCGTGAGCGAGTGGGAAGACGAGATCGAGGAGAACGGGACCGAGATCGCGTTCCCGGAGGAGTGGGCTGACCGGATCGATCGCGAGGAGGCGCGCGCCGTCATCGACGAGAACCTCGAGCTCATCGCCGAGAAGGCCGAGTTGCGCCGCCAGGTCATGGAGAACGGCTCGCACATCGACGGCCCATTCTTCGACGACACGCCGGAGGTCGGCGAATCGCTCGACTTCGCCTACCGAATCACCAACACCAACAGCGGCCACAACCTGCCCTCGGGCTCCCTCGGCGCGCAACCCGAGATCTGGTTCAACGTTGCGTTGATCGACCCCGACGGCAACAACGTCTGGGAGTCGGGATACGTCGATTCCAACGGCGACATGGCCGACCTCCACTCCCTTGACGTGGCCGCGGGCCGCATCGAGCACGACGATCAACTCGTCAATCTCCAGACCAAGTTCCTCACGACCAACGTGAAGGGAACGGATCGGGAGATGTATCTGCCGGTGCAATTCGACGTCGATCAGCTACCGTTCTTGCGTCCGCCGGGGCAGCCCACGACGGTGATCAACCATCCGCCGTTCGTGCGCATGGAGGGCCGCAGCCTGCCGCCATTGAGCTCGCGCGAGGTCGAATACACCGTACCGGGCTCGGTCATCACCAAGCCCGGCAAGTATCGCCTGGCCTCGCGCTTGCGCAGCCGTGCCGAACCGATCTACTTCATGCGCTTCGTCGGGGCCACCTCCGACATGGAGCAGGCGATGAACGAGTGGATGATCGACATCCATCCGGCCACCGTCGAGTTCGAGGTGAAGTGAGATAGCGAGATAGACCAGGCATGAAAGTCCGGGAGGGCGGGGGGCGTCTGCTGCGCTGTATCGGCGCGGCCGGCGCGGTGGCGTGCTGGTGGTGGGTGCTTCCGGCGTACGGGGCTGAGGATGTTGAGATGTCTGAGGGCGCGGCGCCTGTGGAGCACGATTCGGGCGTGTTCCGGGGCGACCCGACCTATGAGGACAAGCCGTATTCCGCCGAGGCGCAACTCGCGATCTACGGTGGTAAGAGCGCCTTCGACACGCCGCGGCCGCTGCTCGAGATCGGCCGGCAGCAATACACGACCGGACCGTTCGACGAGGGTATCAACCTGTTCGGCGAGAAGAACCTCGTGTTCCCGGGGTTCGCGGTCTATGGCGACTGGCGCACGGCCGTCGCCTACAACGACAACGGCGCGCTCGAGCAGGGTCTGGTCG
>VGEJ01000369.1 GCA_016869335.1 Alphaproteobacteria bacterium
GTTGATGCCGATGCGGACCCGCTCCTTGCCGACCACTTCGGCCGCAACCGCGGCAGCGGTCGCGGTTTCGGCTTCACTGTTGATCGTCGGCGGATAGACCGCCTGGATAAGGCACTCGGCGCTGGCGCCATGCGCCGCCGCCACGCCCGCAGCGATGCCCCTCACTCGCTCGTGCACGCGCGCCAGCACGTCGGGGCGAAACGCCCGAATGGCGCCGCGGAGCAGCGCCTCACCGGGGATGACGTTGTCGGCCTGACCGGCATGGAACTGGGTGATGCTGACCACGGCGGCCTCGATCGGATCAAGCGATCGGCTCACCACGGTCTGCACGGCCGTCACGATCTCGGCACCGACCACCACCGGGTCGATGCCGAGGTGCGGCATGGCGCCATGCGCGCCGCGCCCCGTGACGAGAATGCGGACCGAATCGATGCCGGCCATGATCGGCCCGGCGCGAACCCCGAACTCGCCGGGCGGCAGATCGGGAAAGTTGTGCATGCCGAAGACCGCTTCCGCCGGGAACCGGTCGAACAGGCCCTCCTCGATCATCACGCGTCCGCCGCCGGCTAGTTCCTCGGCCGGCTGGAAGATGAAATAGACCGTGCCGTCGAAGCGCCGAGTCGAAGCTAGGTGCCGGGCGGCAGCCAGGAGCATCGCGGTGTGGCCGTCGTGGCCGCACGCGTGCATCTTGCCCTCGTTGCGCGAGCGATAGGCGACATCGTTCGCCTCGGTGATGGGAAGCGCGTCCATGTCGGCGCGCAACCCGATCGCGCGCGCCGACCGCCCCGCGCGCAGCGTCCCGACCACCCCCGTCTTGGCCAAGCCCCGATGCACCGCGATGCCGAAAGACTCGAGCCGCGCGGCCACGAAGTCCGCGGTGCGGTTCTCCTCGAACGCAAGCTCCGGATGGGCGTGCAGCTCGTGGCGCCAGGCCACCGCATCGGCGCAAAACGCCGCGATCTCTTGCTTCACCGGCATCGGGTCCTCCCCTCCTGCCGGCGCAGAGAGGTCCTAATGCGACATCAACACCGGGCAGGTCATCACATTTAACAAATGGCGGCTCGGGCCGCCAAGCACGAGTTCACGCAGACGCGAGTGGCCATAGGCCCCCATGACCAAGAGATCGGCGCCGTAATCGGCCACCGCGTTGAGAAGAACGTCGCCCACGCCGAGCTCGCCGGCGACGCTATGGCGCGATTCCGCTTTGACCCCGTGGCGAGCCAGATGGGTGCAAATCTCTGCACCCGGCAGGTGATCGGGATTGGGCTCGGTCACGCTCAGCACGGTCACGAGGTCGGCCTTAGCCAGGATGGTCATCGCGTCGTGCACCGCACGCGTCGCCTCGCGCGTACCGTTCCAGGCGACGAGCGGGCGCTTGCCGATGCTGGGGAAATGCCCGGCAAAGGGCAGCGTCAGCACCGGGCGGCCACAGGTCATGACCACGTCCTCCGCCAGCGCCGGACCGACGTCGATCGTCTCGCCCTCGCCGCCCGACTGTCCGACGAGAACCAGATCGGCGTAGCGCGCGTGGAGGGAGACGATCAGGTGGGGCACGCCCTCGACGGTGCGCTACTCGGACTTCACCCCATCGCGATCCATGCGGGCCGCGAACTTCGTCGCGATCGCGGCGGCTTCCTCGAGGGCGAAGCGGCGCTGCGCTTCGATCGCCTTCACTATGACGGCCCCGCCGCCCAGTGGCCCGGCGAACGGCGCCGCGAACGTGCGCTTGAGGTGCAGGACGGAGTCGGACTCAGGAACGCCGACCGCGGCTGCCCGTGCGTCTGCCATTGGAATCCCTCCCTTTCGGTCGCCGCTTCTGCTCTTCGAGGAATCGGGCGAGTTGGTCGAAGCGATCCTCCCAGAACTGTCGGTACTGCTCGATCCAGTCGGACGCCTCCTTCATCGGCCCCGGCACGAGCTGGCAGCGCTTGATGCGGCCGAGCCGCTCCCGCCGCAACAGCCCCGCGCGTTCGAGAACGCCGAGATGCTTGGTGATCGCCGGGAGCGACATCTCGAACGGCCGCGCCAGCTCGCCGACCGTCGTGCTGCCAAGCGCAAGCCGCGCCAGGATCGCGCGGCGGGTCGGATCCGCCAGCGCCGCGAAGGTGCGGTCTATCGCGCTTTCCCCATGATTAACCACGAGGTTAACAATAGGGGCCCGACCGTCCCGCGTCAAGGGCTGGAGGGCAGCGCCGAGACGCCGAATGCCCACCGGTGCCCCCACAGGAGCACGGCGTAGAGCGCCAGTCCGAGCGCGATTCGCCACCAGCCGACGTCGGCGAGGGTAACGCGGTTACGACCGCCGAAGGTGGCGGCGAACGGCACGATCGAGGTGCCGGCCACGAAATGCTGCCAGTCCGCTCCGCCCGCCTGCCGGCGCTTGGCATCGATCAGCCGCGTGCCTACGCTCGCCAGCAGCAGGAGCGCACCGAACAGGATCAGCGAGGCGACATCGCCATTGGCCGCGATGTGGCCGATCGCCCACAACGCCACGGCGACAAGAAACGGATGGCGACTGACCTTGACGAAGCCTTGCGAGGTTGCCGTGG
>VGEJ01000370.1 GCA_016869335.1 Alphaproteobacteria bacterium
CGCTCGCTCGCGACGCCATCGACATGATCCTGGCATTCGGCTTCAGCCCGGCGGCGCAGCGCGGCGGGCACCCGGCGCCCGGCCTGTGGCTCACGGGCAGCGCCGCGCGGCTCCTCGAACGCACGCTCGATGGAACGCTGGCCGTGGACCTCGCGGCCTGCAACGCCTATCGCACGGCCACGGCCGACGCCGCCCGCGTGCGTTGTCCTGCGCTCGTGCTGCTTGCCGAAACCGACCGCCTGACTCCGCCCGCGGCGGCGGAACCGCTGATCGCCGCGCTGCCCGGCAACGCCGTGGTACGGCTGCCGCGAGTCGGTCACTTCATGGTCGAGGAGGCGCCCGATGCCGTCATCGATGCGCTCCGCGCCTTTCTCGCCGGCGCGGTGCCGGCGGGCCGTTAACCGCTTGCCCAGCGCTTCCTGTCACACTGCGTGACCAGGCGGAGGACGGCATGGGCGAGCTGGTCGGCGGGGGGCGCAGGGGGTTTCCCGCGTCGCCGTTCTTCGAGAAGCTCAATGGGGAAGCGCTCGCCCTGCTCGCCGAGGCGCGCGACTACCTGGCCGCGGAAGCCGCAGCGGATGTCACGGGGCTCGCCGCCCATCAGGCCGCGGTGTACGCGCGGGCGATCGGGGCGCTCACGGCGAAGCTGACGCGGATCGTGGCGTGGCTCCTGGTCCGGCGTGCCCTGGACGCCGGCGAGATCGGCGAGGACGACCCGCTGCTCGGCGAATGCAGCTTCGCCGGCTTGGTCCACGCGATGAAGATGCCCTACGCCGTTATGCTGCCGGAGCGGGCGGCGGACCTGGCCGAACGGGGCGATGGGCTGTTTCGCCGGGTGGCCCGGCTCGACGCGATGCTCAACGGTCGCGTCGAGCCCGCGCCGGCGAACGCCTAGCTGCTCTTCAGGCCCAGGTTCTTGAAGCGCTTGTTGAACTTGGCGACCTGACCGCCGCTATCGACGAGGCGCTGGCTGCCGCCGGTCCAGGCGGGGTGCGACTTCGGGTCGACATCGAGGGTGAGCGTCGCCCCCGGCTTGCCCCAGGTCGAGCGGGTGGTGAACGTCGACCCATCCGTCATCGTCACGGTGATCTCGTGGTAGCCGGGGTGGATGTCCTTCTTCATGGCGCGCCTCACCGGTGAAGGCGGGTGTATAGCCACCCGCCGCGCCCAACGCAAGCCTATGCCGGAGCCGATGGGGCGTCGATCAGGCGGCGCCGATCAGCTTGGCCACCAGGTTGTCGATCCTCTGCGCCACACTCGCTTCCTTCAGCGCGCTGCGGACGAGGGCGCGGGCGCGCTGGAACTTCGCACCCTCGGGCAATTCCACCGTGGCAGCAACCTGCTCGGCCTCCGCCGCCGCGTCGGCGAGGGCGCGATGCAGCGCATCGCCGGCATCGAAAAGCGGGATCGTAAGGTTGAACATCACCTTGTCGAAGTCACGGGCGCCCCATTGGCCGCGAGACTGGTATCGCTCGACACGCGCACGCGCCGTCTCGCTGTTGAGGATGGCGGTCAGGTATCGCCCCTCGCCCTCGTCGGCGGGCGCCAGCCAGTAGAGCTTGTGATCAACGACGCTGCGTGGGTCGCGCAGGAGACAAGCAGCAGGCAACGTTCCGGCCTTGGCATAGACCACGCGCAAAGGCGCGATCGGGAACTGTGCGCTCAGCTTGTTGTGATAATTCCACTGGTCGACCAAGGTCATGCGGCCGCTTTCGGCATTGGCTTGCCAGAGCGCCTCCGCCTTGCGCATCCAGCCGCGCAGCCCCTCAAGGCCGCGATCGGCCGCCGCCTCGGCGTTGAGCACCTGGCCCCTCTCGTTGACCGGCACGATGCCCTCGAACGGCCGAAACACCCGATAGGGTAGGATGCTCTCGCCCAGCAAGACCGGCCGCAAGAACTCGGCCTCGACACGATTTTCGATGCCGGCCAGGCCCTTCCAGGGCTTCTTCTGTTGGCCGTTGGGCCGGCTCACGACCAAGGGGGCACTTGGGTCTGCGCCAAGACGACCCATCCGCTTGGGCTCGACAAGGCAGAGCTTCCTCGGATACAGAGTCGCGCCGTTTCGAAAAACGGATCGATAGGGAGAGCCGCCCGCGAACGCTCCCACCGTTAGGGCCGGTGCACCCTCGGTGACAGTCAGCATTCGGTCGGCGACCTCCTCCGGTGCATCGCGCAGCGGCAATGTTCCGGAATAGGCGCGCACGGTTTCCGGCAGCGGTTTTGCCATCGCGCGCCGGTGCCCCATCACCACGCAAGACAGTACTGGGAACAGCGGCTGAACGGAATCGTCCATCGTCCAGGCGTCGTCCCAGGCGATGCGCACCGAAGCGAAGGAGCCGGTGCGGAACCGCTCGAACTGACCGCGCGTCAGCGCCGCCATCGGCATGACGAACGCGAGCCGCCCGGCGGAGCGCAGATAAAGGTGCGCCGCGCGCACGGCGAACAGCGCGCTGAGGTCATTCTGGGTAGCGAACTTGCCGCCGACGTACACCCTCTCGGCCTTGGCCAGTTCTCTGAAGCGTTTCTGCAGGTCGGCGCTCATATGCCG
>VGEJ01000371.1 GCA_016869335.1 Alphaproteobacteria bacterium
ACGGCGCCCATACCGGCGACATCAGCGCCGAGATGCTGGCCGACGCCGGCTGCCGTTACGTCATCGTCGGTCACTCCGAGCGGCGCGCCGACCACGGTGAGGACGCCGCCACAGTGCGGGCCAAGGCGGCGGCGGCGCAACGCGCCGGCCTCACGGCCATCGTCTGCATCGGCGAGAGTGCGGCCGAGCGCGACGCCGGCGGTGCGCTGGCCGTGGTCGAACGCCAGCTCCGGGGCTCGCTGCCTTCGGGCGCCGCTATCGCCAACACCGTGATCGCCTACGAGCCGGTGTGGGCGATCGGCACCGGGCGGACCGCGACGCCGGCCGAGATCGCCGAGGTGCACGGGCACCTGCGCCGGCTCCTGACGAGCGTGGTCGGGCCGCAGGCGTGCGCGCTGCGGATTCTCTACGGCGGCTCGGTGAAGGCCGACAACGTGGCCGAGATCGTCGCGGTCGCGAACGTCGACGGCGTGCTCGTCGGCGGCGCCAGCCTCAAGGCCGAGGCGTTCTGGGCCATCGTCGAGACCCTCGACCGCGTCAAGGCCCGCTGATCTGCCCTTCCGGTGCACGACCGGGGATGGTGCGCGTAGTCCTCAAGCATCCCCTTGCGGTCCTGCGCGACCATCTCGATGACGCGCTCGAAGGGCGCCGCGCTGCTATCCCCGCCGGTGAGCAACGGAGGCCGCTCGCCCGGAGCACCTGCGGCTGAGCCGGGAGCCGGTTGCCGCCCTGGAGGCCTGAGCAGGCCCCTCGGGTGTGACGGCGCTCGCTTGCCTTTGGCCCGGCGTCGGACCATCTTGAGCTCCCCGGGGCGAGGTTCGCCCGCGTTCCATGCAGCCCGTCACCGCCCATGCAGACCATCCTTCTCGTCATCCACCTCCTGATCGCGATCGCGCTCATCATCGTCGTGCTGTTGCAGCGGAGCGAGGGCGGCGCGCTCGGTATCGGCGGGGGGGGCGGCCTGATGTCGGGACGCGGGGCGGCGAGCGTGCTGACCCGGACCACTGCCGTGCTCGCCGCCTGCTTCATCGTCACCAGCATCGGCCTCGCGATTCTCGCCGAAGGGTCGAGTGAGCCGCGCTCGGTGATTGAAGAGGTGCCGGCGGTGCCCGAGGCGCCCGTCGCGCCCGAACCGGAAGAGCCGAGCGGACCGGCCGTACCGCTGTCGGAGTAACGGAGTCCGCTGGCACCGCGCGGGGCGGCGTCTCGCACGCTTCGCTAGGGCGGTGCGCGGCGTTTGCTATATGCTGGACCTCCATGACGCGGTACATCTTCATTACCGGCGGCGTGGTCTCATCGCTCGGCAAGGGTCTGGCTTCGGCGGCACTCGGCGCGCTGCTCCAGGCGCGTGGCTATACGGTGCGGCTGCGGAAGTTCGACCCCTATCTCAACGTCGATCCGGGGACGATGAGTCCCTACCAGCACGGCGAGGTCTACGTCACCGATGACGGCGCCGAGACCGATCTCGATCTCGGCCACTATGAGCGTTTCACCGGGGTGCCGGCCCGCCGCTCCGATTCGGTGACGGCCGGGCGCATCTACCAGACCCTGATCCACCGCGAACGGCGCGGCGATTTCCTCGGCGGCACCGTGCAGGTCATCCCGCACGTCACCGATGCCATCAACGAGATGATCGTGGCCGAGTCCGAGGACGTCGATTTCCTCTTGTGCGAGATCGGCGGCACCGTCGGCGACATCGAGGGTCTGCCGTTCCTCGAGGCGATCCGCCAGTTCGGCAATCAGCAGGGGCGGGGGCGCTCGCTGTTCGTGCACCTGACGCTGGTGCCCTACATCGCCTCGGCGGCAGAGCTGAAAACCAAGCCGACGCAGCACTCGGTCAAGGAGCTGCGCTCGATCGGCATTCAGCCCAACATCCTCTTGTGCCGGTGCGATCGGCCGATTCCCGAGAACGAGCGGCGCAAGATGGCGCTGTTCTGCAACGTGCGCGAGTCGTGCGTCATCCCAGCCATCGACGTCGGTACGATCTACGATGTGCCGCTGCGCTATCACGACGCCGGCTTCGACGATCGGATCCTCGAGAGCTTTGGCATCGCCGCCCCGCCGCCTGATCTGCGCAAATGGCGCGACATCGTGCGCAATATCACACAGCCCGAAGGGACGGTGCGGATCGCGGTGGTCGGCAAGTACACGGGGCTGCGCGATGCCTACAAGTCGCTCAACGAGGCGCTGACGCATGGCGGTATCGCCAACAAGGTCGGCGTCGAGCTGCGCTGGCTCGACGCCCAGACCTTCGAGTCGCCCGACCGCATGCATCAGCTCGAGGACGTCCACGGCGTGCTCGTGCCGGGCGGCTTCGGCGAGCGCGGCGCCGAGGGCAAGATCGCGGCGGTGAGCTTTGCCCGCAAGCACAACGTGCCGTACTTCGGCATCTGTTTCGGCATGCAGCTCGCCGTCGTCGAGGTGGCGCGCAACCTGGCCAACCTGCCGGCCGCGGGCTCGACCGAGTTCGGGCCGTGTCAGGACCCGGTTGTGGGCGAGCTCCAGGAGTGGCTGCACGGCAACGAGCGGCGCATGCGGGCCCGCGAG
>VGEJ01000372.1 GCA_016869335.1 Alphaproteobacteria bacterium
CCGAGCTGGTCGATGGCAACGTGGTGCGGACCAGTGCGAAGACGGTGCCTCGACCGGCAAGCGCAAAGCGCAAGGTCAGGGCGTAGCGCAGCTTGGCGTAGCTCAGTACCCGACGCGGACGAGGTAGAGCCCATGCGGCGGGGCGGTCGGCCCGCCCGCCGCGCGGTCGCGCGCCGCCAGCGCGGCGGCTACCTGCTCCGCGGACCACTTGCCTTCGCCGACCAGCTTCAGGGTGCCGACTATGTTGCGGACCTGATGGTGGAGGAAGGAACGGGCCGTCGCGCTGACCACGATCTCCTCGCCGCGGCGCGCCACGGTGAGCGCGTCGAGCGTCTTGATCGGCGAGCTGGCTTGGCATGAGGCGGCGCGGAAGCTGGTGAAGTCGTGGCGTCCGACCAGGAGCACGGCGGCCCGCCGCATCGCCGCCGCGTTGAGCTTTCGTGCCACGAACCACACCCGGTTGCGCAAGAGCGCCGGCGGTGCCACCCGGTTGAGGATGCGGTAGCGGTATTCCCGGCGCGTCGCGGAGAAGCGGGCGTGGAAGCCGGGTGCCGCCTCCTCGGCCGCCAACACGACGATCGGCGCCGGCTTGAGATGGTAGTTCAGCGCCCGGCGAATCATCGTCGCCGGGCGTGGCTGAGCGAGGTCGAGGTGCACTACCTGTCCGAGGGCGTGCACCCCGGCGTCGGTGCGGCCGGCGGCGACCGCGCGAACGCGCTCGCCGGTGAAAGCGAGCACGGCATCCTCCAGTGCCGCCTGAATCGAGAGGCCGTTCCCCTGTCGTTGCCAGCCGACGAACGGCGTCCCGTCATACTCGAGCAGCAGCCGATAGCGCGCCATCAGGCGGCTGGATCTGCGACGATATCTAGTTGCGCGCCGGCGCGCATGGGGAAGCCGCGCACGAACGCCGCGGCATCGAGCACGCCGCGTCCCGGTCGCTGCAGCCGCACGAGGCACAGAGTGCCCTCGCCGCAAGCAATGGTGACGGGCGGGCCTTCGAGTATCGTGCCGTGAGGTGCCGGCTCGCCCGCCGCCGGCTCCGCTAGGTACACCCGCACGCGCTCGCCGGCCGCGCTGAACCAGGCGCCCGGGCGTGGGCTCAGGGCGCGGATCTGGCGGTCGAGGTCGGCAGCGGGCCGCCGCCAGTCGATCGCTTCCTCCCGCGGAGTGAGTTTGGCGGCGTAGGTCACGCCCTCCGTCGGTTGCGGCTCGGCCGCGAGCGGACCAGTCGCGAGCCCCGCCAGCACCGCAAGGGCAAGCTCGGCCGCGGTCAGGGCGAGCGCGTCATGCAGCTCGCCCGCCGTCGTGCGCGGTCCGATCGCCACCCGCCGCGTGCCGTACACCGGTCCGCTGTCGAGGCCTGCATCCATATGCATCGCCGATACCCCGGTCTCGCGATCGCCGGCCATGATGGCCCGCGCGATCGGCGCGGCGCCGCGCCAGCGCGGCAGGAGCGAGGCGTGGAGGTTCAGGCAGCCGAGCCGCGGTGCCGCCAGCATCGCCGGCGGCAACAGCTTGCCGTAGGCGATGGCGACCGCAAGATCGAGATTGAGCGCCGCGAAGTCGGCGACCAGCGGCGCGCCGAGCCGTGTCGGGCAGTGGACCGGCAGCCCGCATGCGCTGGCTCGCACCTCGACCGGGCTGGGGTGCAGCCGTTGCCCGCGGCCGGCCGGGCGTGGCGGCGCGGTGTAGACCCGGACGATGCGGTAGCCTGCGGCCAGGATCGCATCGAGTGTCGGCACGGCGAAGGGCGCCGTCGCCAGAAATGCCAGACGGAGCGTCATGCCCGGGTCACGCCGGCGCGAGCGTCTGGTGCCTCCGCGCCTTGACCAGCTTGCGCAGGATGATGCTGCGCTTCACCGGCGAGATGTGATCGACGAAGAGCACGCCATCGAGGTGGTCTACTTCGTGCTGAATGCAGGTGGCCAGCGCGCCCTCCGCGACGAGCGTCCGTACCTCGCCCTCGCGATCGAGGAAGCGGACCGCGATCGCCGCGGCCCGGATCACCTCGGCGAACTGCTCGGGCAGCGACAGGCAGCCCTCCTCGCGCGCCGTGGTCACCGGTGATCGGCTCAGGATCACCGGATTGATCAGCGCGAGCGGCTGGCGCGGCGCGTCCTCGCGCTGCAGGTCGATGACGATCACCTGCCGCGGCAGACCGATCTGGATGGCGGCCAAGCCGACGCCAGGGGCCGCGTACATCGTATCGAACATGTCGGCGACGAGCTGCCGGACTCCGTCATCGACCGCGCCAACGGGTTCCGAGTGGCGTTTGAGCCGCGGATCGGGAGCGATAAGGATGGGGCGGAGAGCCATGGCGGGCGCGTGCTGGTAGAAAGTGGGGCACCGACCACGCCCCGTACCCTTGACCTAGTCGTGGCGCGCGATGGCGTCAAGGGATCGTCATGATAGAGTGCCCCCGTGGAAGTTGCGCTCTACGCCATGGTGGCCGCGGCCGCGGTCGTGGTCGTGGCCGCGGTTGGCGCGTGGTGGGCGGCGGGGCGGGCTCGAACGCAGGCGGCCGAGGGCCT
>VGEJ01000373.1 GCA_016869335.1 Alphaproteobacteria bacterium
GATGGTGATGGCCGTGGTGGTGGTTATCGCCATCTTCTTCTTCGTCGTCGATCAACTGCTGTCGTTCGTGGTGCGTGCGGTCATGGGATTGGGTGCCTGAGGTGGCCAAGCGCTGGTACATCGTCCACGTGTACTCGGGCTTCGAGCGCAAGGTCGCGCAAAGCCTGCGCGAGAAGGCGCAGGCACAAGGCATGGAGGAGCTGTTCGAGGAGATCCTGGTGCCGGTCGAGGAGGTCGTCGAGGTGCGCCGCGGCCAGAAGGTCAGCTCGGAGCGGAAGTTTTTCCCCGGCTACGTGCTGGTCAAGATGGAACTGACCGACGATGCATACCATCTAGTCAAGAACACACCCAAGATCACGGGCTTTCTCGGCAGCGGCAACAAGCCGACACCGATCTCCGATGCCGAGGCCGATCGCATCATGCGCCAGGTCCAGGAGGGGATCGAGCGGCCGAAGCCATCGATCCGGTTCGAGATCGGCGAACAAGTCAGGGTGTGCGACGGCCCGTTCACCTCGTTCAACGGCCTCGTCGAAGAGGTCGACGAGGATCGCGCGCGGCTCAAGGTTGCGGTGTCGATCTTCGGGCGTGCCACGCCGGTCGAGTTGGAGTATTCGCAGGTGGAGAAGGTATGATGGCGGGCGGCGGTCGCGTGGTCGCGCCTGGTCGAGGTCGGTAGATGGCAAAGAAAATCCAGGGCTTCATAAAGCTGCAGGTTCCCGCCGGCCAGGCCAATCCCTCGCCGCCAATCGGACCGGCGCTCGGCCAACGCGGCCTCAACATCATGGAGTTCTGTAAGTCCTTCAACGCCCAGACGCAGGCGTTCGAGGCGGGGATGCCGATTCCGGTGGTGATCACGGTCTACACCGACCGCTCGTTCAGCTTTGCGTTGCGCACGCCCCCTGTTTCATACTACCTGAAGACGGCGGCGGGCGTTACCAAGGGGTCGGGCGAGACCGGGCGAACCCCGGCAGGAAGGGTCACGCGCGACCAGGTGCGCGAGATTGCGCAGAAGAAGATGGTCGATCTCAACGCCAACGACATCGACGCGGCGTGCCGCATGGTCGCTGGCTCGGCGCGTTCGATGGGCCTCGAGGTGGTGGACTGACATGAGTCAGAAGGGACGCCGGCGGCGGGCCAAGCGCGAGGGCATCGAGCGCGAGAAGGCGCTGCCGCTCGCCGATGCGGTCAAGGCGATCAAAGAGCGCGCCGATGCCAAGTTCGACGAGACCATAGAGGTCGCGCTCAACCTGGGGATTGATCCGCGCCACTCCGATCAGATGGTGCGCGGCGTTGTCGCCCTGCCTCACGGCACCGGCCGGACGGTGCGTGTCGCAGTGTTTGCGCGCGGCGCCAAGGCCGACGAGGCGCGCCAGGCCGGTGCCGACATCGTCGGTGCCGAGGATCTGGCAGAGCGGATCCAGGCCGGCACGATCGACTTCGATCGCTGCATCGCCTCGCCCGACCTCATGGCCGTGGTGGGACGGCTCGGCAAGATCCTCGGCCCGCGCGGGCTGATGCCGAACCCGAAGCTCGGCACGGTAACCCAGGATGTCGCCAAGGCGGTACGCGACACCAAGGGCGGTCAGGTCGAGTTCCGGGCCGAAAAAGCGGGCATCGTGCAGGCCGGCGTCGGCAAGGCGAGCTTCAGTATCGAGGCCCTGACCGAAAACGTGCGCGTGTTCATCGATGCCATCGCCAAGGCCAAGCCCGCGGGCGCCAAAGGCACCTTCATGAAGAAGATATCGCTGAGCTCCACGATGGGGCCCGGCGTGAAGATCGACGTCGCGAGTATCACCGGTTGAGCGTGGGTTCCGCGCCAGGCAAGGGTCGCCCGACGGCGACCGCCGGTTGTTGCGAGCTGTCGTCGCCTCGCGAGGGGCGGCGGGAGCGGCTCCCGCGCGGGCGGGGGCCGAGCCTGTCCGAGACTGCAGGTGCCGGACCTTCCGGGGTGCCGACTCAATGAGCGTTCGCCTGCATAGACAGGGGGAGACGCGGCCACGAGCGGCGCGCCACGGCGGGTCGCTTCGTTGTCGGTTTGAACCTCTTGGACAGGGCCCGGCGCTCGTGCCGGGTATGGCGCAGCGGGCCGACCGCCGACGGTGGCGGGCGGCGATAGCGTCGGAGGTGCCAAGTGGACCGGACGGATAAGGAACGTATCGTCGCCAGCCTGAAGGAGAGTCTGGCGCGGGCCGAGGTGGTGGTACTGACCCAGTACAGCGGTCTGACCGTCAGCGCGTTGAACGAGCTTCGCCGCAGCATGCGGAGCGCCGGAGCGAGCTTCCGGGTCACCAAGAACCGGCTCGCCCAGCGCGCTCTCGAAGGCACGCCATACGGCGGCCTCAAGACCCTGCTCAAGGGTCCGACGGCGATCGCTGTTTCTCACGATGTCTCGGCCGCGCCGAAGGCGGCGGTCGAGTTCAGCAAGAAGAACGAGCGGCTCGTCATCGTCGGCGGTGCAGTGGGGGCCAACCTGCTGGATGCGCAGGGGGTCAGGGCGCTTGCCGCCCTGCCCT
>VGEJ01000374.1 GCA_016869335.1 Alphaproteobacteria bacterium
CGTATGCAACCGCCTGGTTCACGATGTCGCCGTTCAAGAAGAGCTTCGCGCTCGACCTGCCGCCGATCCTCGCCGACAACGCCTTCCCGCTCCTGCCATCGGCCATCGTCGCGGCGACCTTGCCCGCGCTGGTCGCACTGATCGTCGGCTTCCCGCTCATGCGCCTCAACGGCATCGCCGCGAGCATCGGGACGTTCGCCGTGCTGGCGATCTTCAACACGCTGTACTCGAACTGGGATTCCTGGACGTTCGGCGCCAGCACGCTCGCAGGCGTCCCCATCTACGTCAATATGTGGGTCGCGTTCGGCTGGGTCGTGGTCGCACTGTTCGCCGCCTACTTCTACCAGCAGTCGCGCCTCGGCCTTGCGCTCCGTGCCTCACGTGAGAACGAGGTGGCGGCCCGGGCGGCCGGCATCGACGTCGCCATCCAGCGCCTCATCTCATTCGTCATCAGCGCCTTCTTCATGGGCGTCGGTGGCGTCCTCCAGGCGCACTTCCTGGGCTCGATCGTGGTCTCAGGATTCTGGCTCGGCATTACCTTCCTCTCGCTGGCCATGCTGATCATCGGCGGTCAGCGCAGCCTGACCGGCGCCGTCGTTGGCGTTGTCGCCGTCTCCACCCTGTTCGAGGTTCTGCGACAGTTCGAGATCGGCGTGCCGGTCGCCGGCCTGACGGTGCAGGTCCCCGCTGGCCTGCGCGAGCTCGGAGTCGCGGTGCTGATGCTGGTGATCCTCATCACCCGACCGGCCGGGATCATGGCGGGCCGCGAGGTACCCTGGCCGTTCGGTGGTCGGCGGCCGGCCGGTTGAGCTATGATGTCGGGCTGACTGGACACGGGAGAACCTCACAGTGGCCATCCAGGCGGTAGGCCGCGATACGAGCGAGACCCTCGAGGCGCACAACGTCGCGGTCCATTTCGAGGGTCTGGCGGCGATCCACGGAGTCAGCATCGCGCTGCGCCGGCGCGAGATCTTCGGCCTGATCGGGCCGAACGGCGCCGGCAAGACGACGCTCGTCAACGTGCTCACGGGCTTCCAGCGGCCGACGCAGGGACAGGTCTTCCTCGGTGGCGCCGACATCACCGGCTGGCCGCCCCACCGCCTCGGCCGCAACGGTCTGGCGCGCACGTTCCAGGCCGTGCGCCTGTTCCGCGACATGCCGGTGGTCGAGAACCTCGAGGTGGCGGCGGTCGGCACCGGGCTGGGCCGGCGCGAGGCCGCGAAGCGCGCCCATGACATCCTCGCCTGGATGAACTTCGCGCACAAAGCGTTCCTTCAGGCCGACACGCTGCCCTACGGCGAGGAACGGCGGGTCGGGATCGGTCGTGCACTCGCGATGGCGCCGCGCTTCGTCCTGCTCGACGAGCCGGCCGCCGGCTTGAGCGATGCCGAGTGCGACGACCTCATGAAGCTGATCTCGCGCATTCCCGAGGACTTCGGCTGCGGCGTGCTGTTGATCGAGCACAATATGCGCGTCATCATGGGCGTCTGCCACCGCATCCACGTGATCGACAGCGGCCGCACGATCGCCGAGGGCACGCCCGAGGAGATCCAAGCGAACCCCGACGTCATCCGAGCCTATCTCGGCAGCAAATCGAGGCAGAAAGGTGCTTGAAGTTGACAACATCTTCGTCCACTACGGCCGCGTCCCGGCCGTGCGTGGCGTGAGCGTCACGGTCAACGCGGGCGAGATCGTCTGCATCGTCGGACCCAACGGCGCGGGCAAGTCGACCACCCTGCTCACGGTCGCCGGCGCGCTGAGCCCGAGCCAGGGCACCGTCAAGCTCGACGGCGTCTCGATCGCCGGCCAGGCACCCGAGAACATCGCGCGCAAGGGCATCTCGCTGGTGCCCGAGGGCCGCCATGTGTTCACCCAGCTCACGGTCGAGGAGAACATCCGGCTGGGCACGGACATGCGCGCGGACAAGAAGGGGGTCGAGGAGGACTTCGAGCTTGTCCTCTCCTACTTCCCGTTCCTGCGGGAGCGCCTGACCACGCCCGGCGGCAAGCTCTCGGGCGGCGAGCAGCAGCAGCTTGTGATCGCGCGCGCGCTCATGACCCGACCGAAGCTGATGCTGATCGATGAACCCTCGCTCGGGCTTGGGCCGCTCATCGTCGACAGGGTCTACGAGATCCTGCATACCCTGCGTAACGCGGGAAACACGCTGCTCGTCGTCGAGCAGAGCACCCATCGGGCGCTCGAGAACTGTGATCGCGTCTACGTTCTGCGCTCGGGCCAGATCGAGTTGCATGGCAAGGCGAGCGAGCTGACCGACGAGGCGGTCGAGCGCGCCTACTTCGGCTTCGAGGCGGCGACCGCCCGGCGCCGCGAGGCGCACTTCTAGATACACGGCGCCGAGAACGGCCCGCCCTCACGAGGGGACGTAGCACGCGCCGTTCACGTGCAGCGTCTCCGCGGTGATGAAGTTGGCATCGATCGAGCAGAGGAAAGCGATCGCGCTCGCTACCTCGCTCGGGTAGGCGAGGCGGCGATAGGGCGACTCATCG
>VGEJ01000375.1 GCA_016869335.1 Alphaproteobacteria bacterium
CGCCGCCAGCGCGCCGGCTGCGAGGCCCAGGCCGCCGAGTAGGTTCGCGGACGCGGCCCAGGCCGGCAGCCGCCAGTCGGCAACGAGACCGGGATCCCGGCGCAGCGCCACGATCAACGCCAGCGCGGCCAGACCAGCCGCCGCGAACAGGCTCGATGGTAGCCAGACCCGGCGCGCTTCGGGTGCTCCCGGGTCCCCGAGCCGGCGCGCCAGGATGAGCGCCAGCGCCGGCAACAGAGGCATCAGATAGTGGGGCTGCTTGCCGCTGATCAGGCTGAGACCCACCAACGCGCCCAGGCCCCAGACAAGGCAGAGGCGCAGCCCCGTATCACCCCAGCCGCGCCGGGACAGGGCGCGCCAGACCGCTGGCCACGCCGACCACGGCAGCGCGACGGCCGGCAGAGCCACGAGGTACCACCAGGCTGGCCGCTGGTGCGCAAACGACTCGACGATGCGGCCGCTGGTTTGGCCCCACAGAATCGCCCGCGCGTAGGCCTCGCCGCCGGCGAGCGCCGCCGGAATCGCCCACGCCAGCGCGAGCCCGATACCGAGCACAGCGCCGCCCGCGGCGCCGAGATACCAGCGGCGCCATGATGTCGTTCGGAACCACAGCGGCGCGAGCAGTGCCGGTGGGAGCGTGAACAACGCGATGATCGGACCCTTCGCCAGGACGCCGAGGCCGAGAGCGGCGCCGAAGAGGAGCCAGCCACGCGTGGCGCGGCCCGATGCAGCGGCCAGGATGCCGTGCGCCGCCGTCAGAGCCGACAGCACGAGGAGCGCGTCGAACATCGTCAGCGTGCCCATGAGCGGCCACAGCAGACAGCCGACAAGTAGCCAGGGGGCGAGCACGGCCGGAGTGGCCTCCGCCGGCCACAATCGGCGTGCCAGGGCCGCGACCAACGGTAGGCAGGCAAGACCGCACAAAGGGGCGACCAGGCGGGCCCACAGCTCGACGGGACCGAGTACGAGCCACCCGGCCTGGATCAACCAGAACAGGAGTGGCGGCTTGTGGCTGTAGGGTTCTCCGTTGAGGTAAGGAACGAGCCACTCGCCGCGCTGCCACATCTCCCACGCGACCGACAGGTAGCGGGTCTCGTCCAGCGGCCACAGCGGCCGCAGAGCCAGGGCAACCGCAATGGTCGCCGCCATGGCGGCGGCGGCCCACAGCGCCTCCGCGTGATAACGAAGCACAAGAGCCCGCTAGCGGCTCTGGGCGGCGCTGCGCCGCTCGCGCGCGATCAGGTGCAGATTGCGCCCGTAGATCAGGAGGCCGACGCTTTGGCCGGTGATGAACACTGGGTCCGCTCGGTAGATCGCGTACACCAGCAGCGTCGCTCCGCCGAGCACGCTGAGATACCAGAACGCGATCGGAACCAGGCTGCGTCCAGCGCGCTCGCTCGACAACCATTGCACCAGGAAGCGTGAGGCAAACAGGAACTGCCCGGCGAAGCCCAAGGCGTACCAGAGCGTCTCATTCCCTATTTCCATCCCGGCTTCCTTCCTGCTCCGGCGGTGCCGCAGGCGCAACGATCTCGGACACGGCCGTGGTGGCCGCCCGGCGCATCAGCCATAGAACGCCGAGCAGGTCAATCACGCCGACCCACAGCCGGTTGTGAACCCCGTAGTGCGAGCGGCCGTGCCGGCGCGCCCGGTCGCGCACAGGAACGGACCGCACCGTGCCGCCGGCGCGCAGGAACAGCGCCGGGAGGAAGCGATGCATGTGGTCGAAATGCGGCAGCGCCAGAAACGTCTCGCGCGGAAACAGCTTGAGGCCGCAGCCGGTGTCGGGCGTGCGGTCGCGGAGGAGCGCGCCACGCACCGCGTTCGCGATGCGCGAGGAGACGCGCTTGAGCGTCGTAGCGCGCCGCGCCGTGCGGTGACCCGCCAACAACAGGGGGCGATCATCGATCGGCGCGGCCCAGCGTGCCTCCCACAGGCCGCGGATGTCGGCCGGGTCATTCTGCCCGTCGCCGTCGAGCGTCGCGATCAGCGGCGCGCGCGCCTGGCGCACGCCGGTGAGGAGCGCGGTGCTCTGTCCGGCACGGCGGGTGTGGCGAATGGCGCACAGCCAAGGCCGCCCGACGGCTGCGGCCGAGAGTCTGGTCCAGGTCTCATCGGTGCTCGCGTCGTCAACGATTACAACCTCGAAAGCCATGTGGCCGGTGAGCGCCGCGCTCACCTCGTCGATCAGCGGAATCACGGCTTCGCCCTCGTCATGGGCCGGAATCACGACCGAGAGAGCCGGGCCTTCGTGCCTGCCCTGTGACATAGGACCTTGCGCAACCGGTATGGCTAACCGGTATACCTACCCTCAGGCATCGGGCATCGCCACACCGTTGTCGCACGGCGGGGGTAGAGGTGGGAGCATGAGCGGCAGGCTGGGGGTCGCGACAGCCGCGCGGCGGGGCGGTGGACGGGTCATCCTCGCCCTCTTCGTGCTGCTCGCGATCGCGGCGGGCGTGCCAGGCGCGCGTGCGGTTGACGACACAGGCGTGCGCCTGG
>VGEJ01000376.1 GCA_016869335.1 Alphaproteobacteria bacterium
GGCCGAGGCGATCTTGATCGAGTGGCAGCCGAGCTCCTGCATCAGCCGCACTTCTTCCTCGAACGCGACCGTGGCGAAGAAGGCGAGGTGCAGGTCGTCGCAGTGCCGCTTGACCTGGCGCCAGCCGTCGGGCGTGAGCGTGCGCCGGCACAGGATGTCGTAGAGCGGCTCGGTCACGGTCTCTGTGCTCCCGCTCGCGCGGTCGAGCAGCACCTCGTAGCTGAACGGCATCTTCTTGTCGGCGACGAGGCGGTCGGGATCGATGACCTGGAACTTCACCGCGTCGGCCCCCGCCTCGGCCGCGGCCGTGCACAGCGCCAGCGCCGATTCGAGGCCGTCGTGGGTGGGACCGGCTTCGAGGGTCACGAAGCACGGCTCGCCGTCGCCGACGAGGCGCTCGCCGAACCTGACCGTTCGCCTGTCCATCGGTTGCTCCACGAGCGGATCGGTAGGGGAGTGGGCTGTGCCAGCCGCCGCGGCGATCATGCTGCCGCACCCCGGGTGAACGGTCCATCCAGGGTCCGCGCACCGTAACCGAAGGCTCCCGCGCCCGCAAGCCGCGGGCGCCTCGGGTCGAGACATTGGCCAGAAGAGGGCAGGGGGCGCAGCTTGACTCGCATTCGGCCGCGGGTTACAAAGTGAACATAACAAGAACAAATCAAGCAGCTGCACTTTCATGGCCATCCCCCTGCCGCACGGTCCACGCAAGGCCGCCCTGCTCGAAACGCTCCGCACCCGGATCGGTGTGCTCGAGCGCGGCGCCGTCCCGGCCGGCGGTGTCGCGCTCGGCGTGCCTGAGATCGAGGCCGGGCTGCCCGGCGGAAAACTGCCGCTCGCGTGCCTGCACGAGGTGATGGGCGGGGAAGACGGCGCCACTCTCGGCTTCCTCGCCATCGTGCTCGGCCGGCTGTGCGCCGAACGCGCGGGCGGCGTGCTCTGGTGCTTCGCTCGCGGTGGCTTGAGCGAGGGCCTCTATCCGCCCGGCTTGGCCGCCTGCGGCGGCGACCCCGACCGGCTGATTCTGGTGCGCTGCCGGCGCCCGGCTGAGCTGCTGTGGGCAATGGAGGAGGGATTGCGCTGCGGCCGGCTGGTCGCCGTGGTGGGCGAGGTGAACGCGATCGGACTCGCGGCGAGCCGACGGCTGCAGCTTGCCGCCGAGGCGAGCGGTGTGAGCGCCTTCCTGCTCCGGCCGGCGGGCGCCAGCCGGCCGGCGGCGAGCGCGGCGCGCCTGCGCTGGCGGCTTGGCTCGCTCCCTTGTCCCGCCGGCCCGATCGGTGGCGCAGGGTGTTGGCAACTCGAGCTGGTGCGGTGCCGTGACGGCCGTCCCGGTGCCTGGGTGGTGGAGTGGAATGATGCGACGGGTGCTCTCAGTGTGGTTGCCGCGGCTGCCGACCGACCGGCTCTGCCGCGCGCAGCCGGCATGGCGGGCTGAGCCGCTCGCCACCGTTTCGGCGCAGCGGGGCGGCCTTCGGATCATCGCCGTCACGCCCGCCGCCGCAGTCCTCGGCATCGTGCCGGGGCTGACGCTGGCAGATGCCCGGGCGCTCTTCCCCGGCCTCAAGGTGGCGGCGGCGGCCCCGGCCGAGGAGGCGAAGCTCGTGGCGGCGCTGGCCGATTGGTGCGGGCGCTACAGCCCGTGGACCGCGGCGGACGGCGACGAGGGGATCTGGATCGAGATCACCGGTGCCGCGCATCTCCACGGGGGCGAGGCGGCGCTGCTGGCCGACCTCCGCCGCCGTCTCGGCAAGCTCGGCTTCGCCAGCCGCGCGGCCATCGCCGATACCCCCGGCGCGGCGTGGGCCGCGGCGCGGTTCCACCCCGACGCGGCGGTCATCGCCCCCCCTGGTGGCACGATCGCTGCGCTTTCGGCGCTGCCGGTTCAGGCACTGCGTCTGGCACCGCTATTACCCGAAGCCTTGGCTCGGGTCGGGCTCGACACGATCGGCGCGCTCCTCGCGGTGCCGCGCGCTCCGCTCGCCGCCCGCTTCGGCGCTGGCGTGGTTGCCCGCATCGAGCAATTCCTCGGCACCCTCGGCGAGTCGATCTCGCCGCGCCCGCCGGCGCCGGACTGGCGCGCCCGGCTGGCCTTCGCCGAGCCGCTCGGCCGCTCGGACGACATCCTGGCGGCGTGCGCGCGGCTCATCAAGCGGCTGTGCACCCGGCTGGCCCGCGATCAGCGCGGCGCCCGCCGCCTCGAGCTGGTGCTCTATCTGGTCGATGGCCAGACCCGCCGTGCGGCGATCGGGACCAGCCGGCCGGTGCGTGAGCCGCGGCATCTGCACCAGTTGTTCCGCGAGCCGCTGCTGGCGCTCGAGCTCGGCTTCGGCGTCGAGGTGATGGTGCTGGCCGCGCGCGAGACCGAGCCGCTCGCGGCAGAGCCCCTGGCGCTGCCCGGCGTGCGGGCGGAGGGCGCGGAGCTGGCGGCGACGCTCGGCCTCCTGCTCGACCGGCTCGCCAACCGGCTCGGCGAAGCGAACGTGCGGCGCTTCGCCGCGCGC
>VGEJ01000377.1 GCA_016869335.1 Alphaproteobacteria bacterium
CGCCGAGACCGAACGGATTGCCGACGGCGAGGACCCAGTCCCCGACCTGCATCGCATCGGAATCGCCAAAGGAAACCGCAGCCAGCGGCTTGGGCGGGTCGATCTTGAGCAGGGCGAGATCGGTGCGCTGGTCCGTCCCCACGAGCTTCGCCGGGTACTGCGCATTGTCGAGCGTAACGGTGATATCGCTCGCGTCGTCGATCACGTGATTGTTGGTCACGACGTAGCCGCTTGGGTCGATTACGAAACCGGAACCGAGCGCAGTCACTTCGTGGGGCGAACCATCGCCGCCGGGACTGCGGAAGCGGCGAAAGAACTCGCCGAACAGTGAGCCCTCGGGGAACTGGAAGGGCAGATCGGGCATCGCTTGAGCGGATTCCGTCACTTTGTGTTTCGAAGCGATGTTGACCACCGCCGGGGTAACCCGCTTGGCCAGGTCGGCAAAGCTGTCGGGCGGGGGAGCTGCGAGCGCACCGGACGCCCACAGTAGGCCTCCGGCGAGAATAGCACTCCCGACGCGGGCGGCGCGCGAGGTGGCACGGCGCTGGACGTGCTGCCTCCAAGGGCGGCGAGCCGCGGTATCCCGCGGATGCAGGGTTGTCGACATTTTGAACTCCTCTTTCTCACACTGCGGCGGCGCGGCCGCCTCCAAAGCTGCCACTGATATGGGAGGCGCCGCTTTGGCAGTGGGTTTCGGGAACATTACAAGTAGGTCACGTGTCCCCCGGGAAAGGAACGGCGCGACCCAAGGTCGCGCCGCGGAGGTGGGGGAGGCAGAGCTTAGTTCTTGGGAGCGACGCCAATGTCCCTGAGCGCCTGCTCGATCTTCATGGCGCCCTGATCGGCGTTACCCGCGGCGCACAGCTTGCCGCCTTCCTCACGAGCGAGCTTGGCTTCCTTTGCCTTCGCCGCCTTTGCGTGTGCCTTGATGGCCCCGTCGAACTGCTTCTCCAGGGAAGTGCACTTCTCCGGTCCGGTCATCCCCGCGAGGTGAATCGAACCACTCTGCCGCGGCAGGCTCCCCACGACACCGCCGGTAGCGGCGCCCGCAAAAGCGGGGGCGGTGATGAGCACGGTCAACGCGGCAGCGCTGAGCAAACGGATGTAGTTCATCGGTCTCTCCATTGATAGCCGGCCGATCGACTACCGATCGGACTGACACCCTTGTAGAGGTGCGCGCTTTACCGCGCGCTGGATGCACCATGAACTCGCGTTCACGTCCTCCGCGGCGGTACCGATCGTCGCGGACCGCGACGCGACGCTGGGCCGCGTTCGCTCCTTTGGGCAGCCCCTCGACCGTCACCAGCGACGGCTCCCGCCGATCCCTGTCGATTGGCTCTAGCGCGCGTACTCGAGCGGCAGCGCCGTCGTGTACTTGATCTGCTCCATGGCGAAGGCCGAGCTCACGTTGGCGAGCGTGATCCGGGCAATGAGCTTGCGATAGAAGCGGTCGTAGGCGGCGACATCGGGCACCACCACCCGCAGCAGATAATCGACATCGCCGCTCATGCGATAGAACTCGACCACTTCAGGAAGGTCGGCGACCGCCTTGGCGAAGCGGTCGAGCCACTCCTGGCTGTGCTCGGTGGTCCGCACCGAGACGAAGACCGTGACGCCGACGTTGATCCGCGCGGCATCGAGGAGCGCGACCCGCTTCTGGATGACCCCCGTTTCCTCGAGCCGCTGGATGCGGCGCCAGCACGGCGTGGTGGTGAGCCCCACCCTGCGGGCGATATCGGCCACGGGCATGGCCGCGTCATCCTGCAGGCAGGCGAGAATGCGTCGATCGGTTTCGTCTAGCGCCGCCATTGTGCAATCCATTTCCTGTTACTACTGGAATTATGGAACCGTATCGCTGCAATCCTCGTTGGGGCCGCAAACGTAGCAATATTTTTCCCCATCGATCAAGGATTTCCCTTGTCGGCCGGAACGGTCATCGACATCTTCCCGCTCATGGAAGTGCGCTCACTGCGGTACCTGCCGGTCTTCCTCGACGTGTCGGGGCGCGCCGTGCTCGTCGTTGGCGCGGGCGTGGTCGCCGCCCGCAAGATCGAGCTTTTGCTCCGCGCCGGCGCCGCGGTTACCGTCGTCGCCCCGGCCGCTACGCACGAGATCGCGGACTGGGCGGCAGGCGGCCGGCTCAGGTGGCTGCGCCGCGCTTTCGTGCCCGGAGACGCGGCGGGCCAGACACTGATCTACGCCGCGACCGGCGCGGCGGCGACGGACCGGGCCGTGGCCGAGGCGGCAGCGGCGGCCGGCATCCCGGTCAACGTGGTGGACCGGCCAGAACTCTCGCGCTTCGTCAGCCCGTCTATCGTCGAGCGCGATCCGGTCACCGTGGCCATCGCCACGGCTGGTCTCGCGCCGGCCCTGGCAGGCCGCGTCAGGGCCGAGATCGAAGCGATCCTCCCGACTCGGCTCGGGGCGCTGGCGCGCGTCATGGGGCGCGCCCGTGCCGCGGTGAAGACGGCGCTGCCGCCGGCGGCGCGCCG
>VGEJ01000378.1 GCA_016869335.1 Alphaproteobacteria bacterium
GCGGCGCTGTTCGATCAGGCGGACGCGGCGGGCTCGGGCCGCGCCTCGCGCGCCGAGATGGCGCTCCTGAGCCAGGCGGGCGCGAGCCAGGCCGATCCGGCGATCCGCGAGGTGCTGTGGCGCGAGGGCGCGACCAACGCCGAACTCGACGCGACATTCGTCGACTCACTCCTATTCTGGCGCGACCCGGTGCCGGCCGGCACCGAGATCGACGCCGAAGCCGAGGCCGAGCGGCTGCGCCAGAACGCGGCCGCAGGCAAGCCGGCGGCGGAAGGCGAGACGCCGGTCGTGATTCGGCGCAAGCGGGCGTTGCTCGAGGGCATCTTCTAGACCTCGCGAAAGCGTGTCTTGCCGGGCACCGGTGTCGCGCGCTAAGGCGGACCATCCATGCCAACCTCCCATCGGATGCGCCGACTGCCGAGGATCGCGCTGGCGCTGGCGCTCGTGTGGGTTGGCCTCGGCCCGGCGCACGCCGGCCTGTTCAGTCCCGAAACCACCACGCTCGCCAACGGGCTGCGGATCGTCGTCATTCCCGATCATCGGGCGCCGGTCGTGACCCACATGGTGTGGTATCTCGCTGGCGCCGCCGACGACCCGCCCGGCCGCTCCGGCATCGCGCACTTCCTCGAGCATCTGATGTTCAAGGGGACGCCGAGCACGCCGCCCGGCGAGTTCTCGCGCCTGGTCGCGCGCCACGGCGGCCGCGAGAACGCGTTCACCAGCCTCGACTACACGGCGTACTACCAGACCGTGGCGGTGGCGCAGCTCGAGATGGTCATGCGACTCGAGGCCGACCGCATGGCCAACCTCCGGATCACGGCCGAGCAGGTGAACACCGAGCGCGAGGTCATCCTCGAGGAGCGCCGCGCGCGGAGCGACAACGACCCGCGGGCGCTGTTCGCCGAGCAGGTCGGTGCCGCCCTCTATCTCGCGCACCCCTATGGCCGGCCGGTGATCGGCTGGGAGCACGAGATACGTGTGCTGTCCGAAGACGACGCGCTGGCGTTCTATCGCAGCCGCTACGCGCCGAACAACGCCATCCTGATCGTCGCCGGCGATGTGACGCTGGCCCAGGTGCTCCCCCTTGCCGAGCGCCACTATGGCGCCGTGCCGGCGCGAGCCATCGCCACGCGCGAGCGCCCCTCCGAGCCACCGCAGCGCGCGGCCCGCCGCGTCGAGATGATCGACGGCCAAGTGGGCCGCCCAAGTTGGGGCCGCAGCTATCTCGTGCCGGGGCGGGCCGAGGCCGGCGCCGCGAGCGTGCTCGCCGTGACGGTGCTGGCCGACATCCTCGGCGGCGGCACCACCAGCCGCCTCTACCGTGCCCTCGTGGTCGAGGAACGGCTTGCCGCCCATGCCGGCAGCTATTACCTGTATCCGCGCCTCGACTACGGCGAGTTCAACGTCTATGCGACGCCCACGGCCGACGACGGCGTGGCTGCCATCGAAGCCGCCGTCGACCGCGTCATCGCCGCGCTCGTGCGCGATGGTGTGACCGAGGTCGAGCTCGAGCGGGCGAAAACTGGCCTTATCGCCGCCGGCACGTACGCCCGTGATGACATCGAGGGCGCGGCTCGCCTGTTTGGCTCCGCGCTCGCCGCCGGGGTGAGCATCGCCGAGATCGAGGCATGGCAAGAGCGCGTGCGCGAGGTGACCGCGGACGCGGTGATCGCCGCGGCCCGAACGGTACTCGTCCCGGCGCACTCGGTGACCGGCGTCCTGTCGCCGGTGGCCGCGGCAGAGCCATGATGCGCTGGTTCGCCGCCCTCCTTGCCATCGCCTGGTGGGCGATCGCGGCACCGGCGGGCGCGATCGAGATCCGCGTGGTGACGACGCCGAGCGGGGTCACCGCCTGGTACGTGCACGAGCCCGCCCTGCCGATCATCGCGGTCGATATCGCCTTCCGCCACGGCGGCGCAGCGCAGGACCCGCCGCACCGCGAAGGCCTCGCCTACATGATGTCGGGCCTGCTCGACGAGGGCGCCGGCGAACTCGATTCGCAGGAGTTCCAGGGCCGCCTGCAGGACCTCGCGGTGGAGCTCAGCGCGGACACCGGGCTCGATGAGCTGCGGGTTCGCTTCCGAACCCTGAGCGCTAATCGCGATGCCGCCTTCGATCTCCTCGGGCTCGCGCTCGGCCAGCCGCGCTTCGACCCCGAGGCGGTCGAGCGCATCCGCCGCCAGATCCTCTCGGCCCAGCGCCAGCGCGCCGAGGACCCCGAGTGGCTGGCCGACGAGACCTGGTACGCCCGGGCCTTCCCCGACCACCCCTATGGCCGGCCTGACCAGGGCAGCGCGAGCAGCATCGCCGCCATCACGGTCGAGGATCTGCGCCGTTTCGCGCGCCAGCGCCTGGCCCGGGACGTGGCCGTGATCGGCGCCATCGGCGACGTGCCGCCGGCGGCGTTCGCCGCCCTCCTCGAGCGCGCGCTCGGCGGCATCTCGGCGAGCGCGGCGACGGTGGATGTGCCTGAGACGCGGCC